>SKJM01000120.1 GCA_007122045.1 Planctomycetales bacterium
CAGGGACACCCTCGACTACCTGATGGGATGCCTCCGCGACTGGGGTTTCCGTGTGGGCTGCATTCATGGCGGCATGCGGTCCGGTTCCCGCGATGAGCCGGGAACCCGATTGCACACCGAGCAGCAGTTCCGGGAAGGAGCCATCCAGGTGTTGGTGGCCACGGAAGCAGCCGGAGAGGGCATCAACCTCCAGTGCTGCCACATCCTGTTCAATTACGACATCCCATGGAATCCGAACCGGCTGGAACAGCGCATGGGCCGCATCCACCGGTACGGCCAGCGCAAAGACTGCCTTATCTTCAATTTCGTCGCCACTAACACCATTGAAGGCCGCATTCTCCAGCGGCTGCTAGAGAAACTCCAGGAAATTCGCAACGCGCTGGACGACGATGCCGTTTTCAACGTTGTGGGCGAAATCCTGCCGGCGGCGCAAATCGAGCGGGTACTGCGCGATTACTACGCCGGCCACCTGGGCGACGCCGATCTCGAAGACCGGCTCCTGCACAACGTGGACGAGGCCCGGTTCCGCGCCATTTGCCACAACGCCCTGGAAGGGCTGGCATCGAAGAAGCTGAACCTGGCAATGCTCATCGAGCGCCGCGCCCGGGCGCAAGAGCGCCGCGTCGTGCCCGAAACGATTGCCCGCTTCATGGCTGAGGCGTCGGGCCACGCCTCGCTCAGCCTGAAGCCAGTCGCTTCGCTCCCCCACAGCTTCGATCCCGGGCGCACGCCGACCGCGTTGCGCAGGTACGAGCGTGACGCCGACTGGAAGCTGCCCGCTCTCTCGCCCAAGTACCCTCGACTGTCCACGCGTCGCGAGACGGCCGAGGAGCACCACTTGGAGTGGGTCACGCCGGGGCATCCGCTGTTCGAGGCCGTGCGCCGACACGCCTGCTACTTGGCTCAGGAACATTTCAAGCGAGGGGCATGTTTCTATAGCCTGGCCCACGACGCGCCTTCCCGGATCGACTTCTATCGTGCGAGGGTGGTCGATGGTCTGGGGCACGTGATCCATGAACGCCTGTTCGCCGTGGAATTGTCGGAAGGCCAAGAAGCGATCTTGCGGGAACCGGCGTTGCTCGGCAATTTTATTCCGGCCGACGTTCCCTCCGACCTGCCGTCCGTGGCCCACGCGCCGGAGGCCTCGGTCTGGTTGCACGAACATGGCCTGCAGCCGTTCCTCGACGAGGTCCGTGGGGAACGCATGACCGAGGTGGACCGGATTGCGGATCACATTGAAATGTCGCTGACGGAACTGCTCCAGAAGACCGATGAGGAAATCGGCAAGGCGGCCGGCGAGGTGGAACGCGGTGCCCAGGGAGCGGAAGGCCGTCTGGCGCAGGCCGAAAGCCGTCATGCCGAGCTGCTGGCCCGGCGCGACCGCCGCCGCCAGGAACTCCAGCAGCAGCGGTCCCTGACCCTTCAGGCTGTCGAGCGTATCACCACGGTTCTGATCCTACCCCATCCCGAGAGTCAGTCGCCCGAGGTCCGCCGTCTACGGCCGAATCCCGAAACCGAGGCCATCGCCATGCGCGTCGCCATGGAGCATGAGCAGTCGCAAGGCCGGCAGGTCTACGACGTCCACGATCGCAACCTGGGGTACGACCTGATGAGCCTCGACCTGACTTCGGGCGAGTTGCGTCTCATTGAAGTCAAGGGATTGGGAGCCGCCGCGGGCACGGTGGTACTCACTCCCAACGAACATCGGGTGGCCGAAGATCGTCGCGATTGCTACTGGCTGTACGTTGTGGCAAACTGTCATGCATCGCCCGGGCTGACAACCATCCGCGATCCCGCCTCGCAGCCCTGGCAGCCTGTGAAGAAAGTCCAACACTACACACTTGATTCGTCCATCCTGCCCAAGGAGGGCCGATAAGGCGCCAAGAGCCATGGCCGTATCCAAGAGGAAGAGCGATAGGTCGTCGGCGAAGACGGCCGCGTCCACGGATGTCGAACGCCTGTCGGCCATGGTCGCCGAGGGCGAAGGCCCCGCGCTGGAGTTCAAACGCTCCACCGGCGAGTTGAAAGAGGCCATGCAGACGCTTTGCGCCTTCCTCAACGGTGGCGGTGGCACGGTGCTCTTTGGCGTCGGCCCCAAGGATACCATCGAAGGCCAGCAGGTCTCGGACCGGACGCTCCGCGACGTTGCCCAGGCTGGCCAGCGGTTCGAACCGCCCGCCGACCTCACGGTCCAGCGTGTCCCCGTCGCTCCGGGCCGCGAGGTGCTTGTGGTGACGGTCACAACCCGCCCGGATACCGGCCCGTTCGTCTATGACGGCCGCCCCTACGAGCGCGTTGCGAGCACGACCCGGAGGATGGCACAAACGAAATACGACAAGAGGCTTCTGGACCGCGCCCACCGAACGTGGCGCTGGGAAGACGAGCCGGTCGAGCGCCTGACGCTGAAGGACCTGGACCGCAAGGAAATCCTGCGCACCCGCGAATTGGCCATCCAGCACAATCGCATTTCCGTGGACACGGGCCGCGACATCGGCGAAATTCTCGACCGGCTCGGGCTGCGCGTGGGCGGCATTCTGAAGCGGGCCGCCCTGATGCTCTACGGCAAGCAATTGCTGCCCCACTACCCGCAATGCCTGCTGAAGATGGGCCGCTTCCGCGGCACGGAAATCACCGGCGAAATCGTCGACAACCGGCAGGAGTACATCAATGCTTTTGCGATGGTGCGCGAGGGGATGGCGTTTCTCGAAAGGACCATGCCGCTGGGCGCCCGCTTCCCCACGGGGCAAATCTTCCGCGAGGACCGCTTCCCCGTTCCGCTGGACGCCCTCCGGGAAATCCTGCTGAACGCGGTCATGCACCGCGACTATTCTGACCACTCGGGTTACGTCGCTATCGTGGTTTTCGACGACCGCATCGAGATTCGCAGCTACGGTCGCCTCCCCAGCGGCATCACGGTCAAGAAGCTATCGGGCAAGCACGATTCGAAGCCCGTAAACCCGCTGATTGCCGGAGCGTTCCACCGCACGGGCGCGGTCGAGGTTTGGGGCCGCGGCACCAACCGGGTCATCGAGATGTGTCGGCAGCACGGCGCGGCCCTGCCGGTCTTCGAGGAAACTCAGGGGTTCGTTCACGTCACGTTCAAGGCGCCGATGGTCGTCGGCGGTGCAGCGGCGACTCCAGGGGATGAAGTGACGGCAGAACTCACCGGACAAGTCGCCGGACAAGTGACCGGACAAGTCGCCGCGCAAGTATTACGTTTCTGCCAGACACCACGGAAGGCTAGCGAGATCCGTGCCTTGCTGAATCTTCGGCACCGGGAGACGTTTGTCGACAACTACCTTCGACCCCTGCTCGAAACCGGCTGGTTGGAGCCGACCATCCCCGAGAAGCCGAAGAGCCGATTGCAGCGATACAGGACGACCGCGGCAGGGCTCGCCATGGTGGAGAACGCGAGGACACAGGAAGACCGACCCTGAGCCAAATGAAACATCGAAACAGCCCCATGAAAGCCCGCCAGACGATCGCACTACCTCGGGAGGGGTTGTGGGCGGCGCCAAGATGAGTATAATTCTTTTGGCCAGCTAACGTCCGATTACCAGGAGCACGCCGCCGAAACTGGGTTACGGCTACGCCGACGGGTCGGCCGAGCATATCCGGCCGGCCCGCGCGACTTACCCCACCGGCCGCGTACCGCAGCGCGAGTATTGGCTCAACAGTTCGAAACCCGCTTCGCGAGTCCCTGATCCCGGTCTGATTCTGCTTTCCCTACCGGAACCGTATACGTGCCTGTTCACAGATCACGACAACGACACTGAAACCCGTTCGAGAAGGAAATGAACATGACTCCCTACACCCCCTCGTTGCTGTTGGCCATTATGATATTCCAGGGTTCGTCCATCGTCGAGGGCGCTGCCGAAATCGAAATGGCAATCACACCGCTCCGCGACACATACCATCGTGGCGAGCCTGTTGGGATCGTGCTGTCGATGACGAACGTCGGACGGAACACACTACAGTTGGACTTGTGGTATCCACACCGCATCGGCATCACGTTCGCGTGCAAGGACTGCCACGTGGAGCCTTCACGAGATACCATTGGCGGAGTGCGGCCGCTGGTTGATATTGCGCCAGGTGAGGAGCTTGTGCGCGTGTTTGCGGTGAATAGGTTCGTGCGCTTTCCGAAACTGGGACGATATGTGGTCGAGTATTCAGGGTTGTACGTCGTCTGGCCAAGTACCGACGACGGCCCAGCGGGCATGGTCTTGTTTCGGCCGAAGGGCGAACTGGTAATCGAACTGAAGGCCGGCCCGATCGACGAACAATGGATACACGAGTTGGTTAACGTGCTGGCGCAGAAGAAACCACAGCCATGGAACGATGAGACTGATGACCAGCACACATTATCATGGGAAGAAGCGCTGGAGCTATTGCTATGGACGGATACTCCGTTGGTTATCGAGCCACTCATTTCTGCCGGAAAGCAGGCGAGGATGGGCGCTGCACGCCGCGTGATCGCGTCTCTCCACAAGTTCTTTCCTCAACATGAACGTGCCAGGGCCGGCATACTTGAAATCGCGCGTGCCGATGATGGTGACCCGTTCGTAGTTCGTGCTGCGTTGGACGTATACGAGAAAGAAGACGTCGTGGTGCCAGCGCAATGGTTCAGGCCAATCCTAACGTCCGACTACGTGGAAAGCATCGCCGTGTCTTTGGAATACCTGCGAAGGCACGCGACGAGCGAAGCCGTCAGCCTTGTGGAGCCGTTGCTGAAGAGCGAGAACGAGGCGACTGCCCGTCGCGCCGCGTCAGTCGTCAAGGAACTGAGGGCGAGGCCACCGAGCGGGAAACCGGACGGGACATAAGAGTACGCAATGCCCTCGATGCCGCTACGCGCATCGTCAAACGATTGTTCAACCTGTAGGTGTGGCGGACACGATCACTGGAAGTGACCGCGATGAAAGGGTCATGGTTGGGGGGTGGCAACAGCACCTTGGACGGCGGCAGCGGCATCGACGGGGGGACGCCGACGAAATAACACCCGTGCCGGCCTCCGCGTGGCGTCCTGCACCGATGTACCCTCGCTGGACGGAATCCGGTATAATTGACCAAGTCGCGGCTGATGGACCCGTCAACCGCATGCGAACGGGAAAGCACTTCCTGGAGTGGACCATGATTCCGAGCCTTAACGCCGAAGGGTAAGTTCTCAATAACCCCGTGAAACTGGTCTTGACTCGGAGGGCGGATTTGGTGTTTCTTATGGAGCATGGACGGAGCCGAACCGATCAAGATTGCGGGCATCGAGGTGCCGCCGGAGGA
>SKJM01000201.1 GCA_007122045.1 Planctomycetales bacterium
GCGCGGCGCGGCCCATCGGCTGGCCCCGCTCGAGGCGCCGCCCGAGGCGAAGGCCGAGGCCGTTTCGCCCGCGCCGGGCCGGACCGCCCCGCGCGCCGGCGCCGGTCCGGTCGACGGATACCTCGGGCTCGACGTCGGCTCGATCAGTACCAAGGTGGTCGTCATCGACGCCGAGAACCGCCTGCTGGCGAAGAACTACCAGATGACCGCCGGCCGCCCACTCGACGCCGTCCGCCGGGTCCTGGGCGAGATTCGGACCCAACTCGGCGACCGGGTTCGCATCTGCGGCGCCGCCACCACCGGCTCGGGCCGCTATCTGACCGGCGACTTCATCGGCGCCGACCTGGTGATCAACGAGATTACCGCCCAGGCCACCGCCGCTGCCGAGGCCGACCCCGAAGTCGACACGGTCTTCGAAATCGGCGGCCAGGATAGCAAGTACATCAGTCTCGACCGGGGGGTCGTCGTCGACTTCGAGATGAACCACGCCTGCGCCGCCGGCACCGGCAGCTTCCTGGAAGAGCAAGCCGAGCGGCTCGGAATCAGCATCAATGAGGAGTTCGGCCGGATGGCGCTGAGCAGCCGCGGGCCGGTCCGGCTGGGCGAGCGGTGTACCGTCTTCATGGAATCCGACCTGCTCAGCCATCAGCAGCGGGGCGAAGTGCCGGAAGACCTGGTGGCGGGCCTGTGCTATTCGATCGTCAGCAATTATCTCAGCCGCGTGGTCGGCAACCGCCGCATCGGCCGCCGGGTGTTCTTCCAGGGCGCCACGGCCTTCAACCGGGGCGTGGTCGCCGCGTTCCGGAATGTGACCGGCCTGGACATCACCGTGCCGCCGAACCACGAGGTGACCGGGGCCATCGGGGCCGCGGTGCTCGTTCGCCGGGCGCAGCGGCAGCAGGGCTGCACGGAAAGCCGATTCGCCGGCTTTGCCCTGGCCGACCTCGAGTGCACCGTGCGGAGCTTCGCCTGCGATGCGTGCAGCAACCACTGCGAGGTCAACGAAGTAACCATTCCCGGCCGCAGCCCGCTGTACCACGGCTCGCGCTGCGATCGGTACAACGTGAAGCAGGAATCGGCGGGGGCGGCGCGGGCCATCCCCGACCTGTTCGCCGAGCGGCAGCGGCTGTTGATGCACCACGCCAATCTGCCGGAGCTGCGGCCGGGCCGGCCGACGGTCGGCATCCCGCTGGCGCTGTCGAACTACGAGCTGCTTCCCTTCTGGGGGACCCTGCTGGGCGAGTTGGGGTTGAACGTTACGGTCAGCCCGGTTTCCAATTCGCAGATCATCCGCCGGGGCGTCGAGGCGGTTCTGTCGACCCCGTGCTTTCCGGTCAAGGTAGCCCACGGCCACGTCCTCGAGCTGATCGACCAGGGCGTCGATTTCCTGTGGATGCCGAGCGTGGTCAGCATGTGGCGCGACGATCCGGAGCAGCGGTTCAATCAGCTCTGCCCTTACGTGACCGCCATTCCCTACCAGATTGCGGCCGCCCTGGATCCGGAGGGGCGCGGCGTGTCGTTGTTGCGGCCGCCGGTGAACTTTGAGAAGGGAGCGGCCGGGGTGGCCGCCCAACTCGCCCCGGTGGGCCGCCGCCTGGGCGTTTCCCGCCGGCAGCTCCGGCGGGCGGTCGAGCGGGCGTGGGAGGCTCAAGAAGCGTTCGCGGCCGCCTGCCGCGACCGCGGCCGGCAGGCGCTGGAAGCGCTGGCGCCCGACGAGCGGGCTATGGTCGTCGTCAGCCGGCCCTACAACGGGTGCGATTCCGGCGTGCACCTCGGTTTGCCCGGCAAACTCCGCCGCCTCGGCGTGCTTCCCATTCCGGTCGACTTCCTGCCCGTCGACGACGCCGGGCCGAGAAACGACCGCATCTTCCAGGAGATGTACTGGAAATACGGGCAGCGGATCCTCCGCGCGGCCGACGTGATCCGGTCCGACCCGCGGCTGTACGCCATCTTCCTGTCGAACTTCGGTTGCGGGCCCGACTCGTTTCTCCAAGAGTATTTCCGTCGCCTCATGGCCCCCAAACCGGCCCTGGTCTTGGAGATTGACGAACATTCGGCCGGTGCGGGCGTGGTAACGCGGCTGGAGGCCTTTCTGGAGAGTCTGCGGGCGGCGAGGACGGCCGAATTGCCCTCCCGGAAGACACTTTGCCCGCCCAGCCAGAACGGGATGGCCGGCCGCACGCTGTTCGTGCCTTGGATGGGCGACCAGTCGCACACCCTAGCAGCCGTTTTCCGGAGTTACGGGCAAGCGGCGGAGGTGATGCCCACCTCCGACCCGGCCGGCCTCGACCTGGGGCGGCGGGCCTGCGGAGGCAAGCAATGCCTCCCCTGCCTGATTACCGCCGGCGACTTGATCCAGACGGTGCGCCGCCCCGGCTTCGATTCCCGGCAGGCCGCCTTTCTTATGCCGGGGGGTTCAGGCCCTTGCCGTTTCGGGCAATACAACTGCCTGCACAGACTCGTGCTGGCCGACCAGGGCCTACACGACGTGCCGGTCTTCTCGCCCAGCCACGACGTGGAGTTCTACGACCATTGCCGCCAGCTTGGACGCGACGCGCTGCTGCAAACCTGGTACGGCTCCTGCACGGCCGACCTGCTCGAGCGGGCACAGGCCACCGTTCGGCCTTACGAAACCCGGCCCGGGCAGACCGACGAGGTCTACGCCGGCTGTCTCGACCGCCTGGTGCGGCTGGTCGAGACGCGGCCGGGGCTGAAGCCGCTGGTCGAGGAACTCGCCCGCGCCGCGGCCGCGTTCCAGGAAATCCCCACCGACCGCGGCCGGTGGCGGCCGAAGATCGGCATTGTCGGCGAGACCTTTGTGCGGTTCCATAGCTTCGCCAACAACGACCTGGTCCGGTTGCTGGAGCGACTGGGTGCCGAGACCGTCCGGCCCGGCATGCCTGAATGGATTTACTACACCAACTGGACGCGGCGCGCCCGGGCCCGGCAGGACCGCAAGCTGCGGTATTGGCTGACCGCCTGGCTGACCGACCGGGCGATGTGGCGAGTGCACCGCCGGCTGGCCGCGCCCTTGAAGCCCCTGCTCGGCGACTTCGACGAACCCCACCCGGAAGAACTCTTTGCCCTGGCCGCCCCCTACCTGGACCCCACGTTCCAGGGCGAGGCCATCCTAACGATCGGCAAAATGCTGGAATTCCGCCGTCAGGGCTGCGACGGGGTGATCAACGTCATGCCCTTCTCCTGCATGCCGTCGACGATCGTCGCCGGGCTGGTCAAGCAGAAGCGGGGCGGCCTGGCCGAAATGCCCACCCTGACCTTGAGTTTCGACGGCCAGCAGGATCCGGCCACGGAGACCCGCATGGAAGCATTTCTGCACCAGGCGCGGGCGTACGGGACCGGCCGGGAGAGCGCAACCGGCGAGGTGTCCTTGCTCGCCCGCAATATCGACGCCCGTCCTTGAGTATACTCGCCGCGGGCTTGGCATCGCGCCCCGCTCGGTGGGAGGGTGCCCGTTCGGCCGACCTGGACGTAAAATACCACTGAGGCGACCTGGGCGCAAAATATGGTGTATACTTGCACGTCATCCCCACCCGTGGGGACAACAGCCTGTTTGCAAGGAGCATTCCCATGAACAGTTCGACGATCCGCATTTTGCATCGGATTGGGATCCTGGCCGGGGTAGCCCTGGCCCTCACCGTTTCCAGCGCGCAAGGGCAGGCGGCCACGGCCGACGTCTGGATGGTGCGCACCTACCGCATTGGCGCGACGAGCACGTGCCCTGTGAAGGCCGATCAATTCGACTACTTCCAACTCGATGCCCGGAGGGCGTGGACGCGGAGTTCGCGCGAGGCGTTCTTCGAGACCGAAGATCCTGAGCGGCCGACGGTGGTTTTCGCCCACGGCGGCTTCACCGACGACTCCTGGGCGACGTGCCTGGTACTGGGGCTGGCGCAAACCCTTCGCAGCTACGGCGGCGGCCGCCCGGTACGCGTGGTCCTGTGGAAGTGGCCGGCGGAACGGAGTGCGAGGCGCCTCCGCCCGGCCTTGTGGGTCAACATGGCACGTGCCGATTTCGAAGGGTTGCTGCTGGCCCGGTGGCTCCGCCAATTCGACCCGCAAACGCCGCCCATCCTGATCGGCTATAGTGCCGGGTGCCGGATCATCGGCCGGGGGCTGAGCCGGTTCGCCGCGGACCCTGGCCCGGACAGCACCCCGGCGACCGAAGCCCGCTTCCGCGCCCTGCTGGTGGCCGGTGCCCTGGATGCCGACGCCCTCCTGCCGAGCCGCCACAGCAGCGGCGCGTTGGATGCCGTGGAAACGCTGGTCGTCACGCGCCACCGGGCCGACCGGGCGCTGCGTTTCTATCCGCGCCTCTACCCCGGGCCGGGACCGCAGGCCATGGGGTTCGTCGGCCCCGTTGTGCCGCGGCTCGACCCGCACGGCCCACGAGTCGAACTACTCGACCTGACCGCGTGGGTTGCAGGCCGTCACGATTTCCTGAACTATCTCGGCGCGCCGCCGCTGGCGGCCCGAATTGCCGACCTGGTGTTTGCCGAACACCCGGTCGCCGGCGTCGCGGTGGCCGCGGCCCGCTAACCCGGATTGGTCGTGACGATGTAGGGTGGTGACAAGCAAGCCAAGATGCTGGTGGGACTTCGGTCGCTCGGCCCGGGCTGCTTCCAGCGCGCGACGTCAACTCCGGTTAACTGTGGTTTGCGCAGTCCCACCAAGAACTTCCGCGACCGCGTCCCATATCAATAAGCCGGCCTATGCCCCCAGACCGGCCCCACGCGTCCCGGACCGGCGCATGGACAGCACTCCTCCGAAGGGTTACAATGGCGGGTTTGCCGTGTCGTCGTTTCCTTCCCAGAGGGGTTTGAATGGCCGTGGCGGGCCACATTCAGTTGCGCGGGGTCGGGGTCCACAACCTCCAGGGCATTGACCTGGACATCCCCCACAACCAGCTTGTTGTCTTGTGCGGCCTCAGCGGCAGCGGCAAGAGCAGCCTGGCGCTCGATACCCTCTACGCGGAGGGGCAGCGGCGGTATATCGAAAGCTTCTCGGCCTATACGCGGCAGTTCCTTCAGCGTCTGGAAAAGCCCGAGGCCGACCGCATTGACGGCATCCCCCCCGCCATCGCCGTCACCAGCCGCAATGGCAGCCGCTCCAGCCGGTCGACCGTGGCCACCGCCACCGAAACCTACGACTACCTCCGCCTGCTGTTCGCCAAGATTGGGCGGGTGGTGTGCGACGGCTGCGGCCGCGAGGTCCGCCGCGATACGCCGCAAAGCGCGGCCGAGGCGCTCGCCGA
>SKJM01000772.1 GCA_007122045.1 Planctomycetales bacterium
CGGTATGTCGTCGGTGGCCTTCGCCTACGGCGACCGGTTGGCCAACGTGATGGTCGAGGTGTTCATGGGCGGCCGGCTGGCCGGCGAGATCGTCGTGGAACCCGGCTCCGGCAACCTGGCCGCCGGCCAGGCCCTGCCGTTGCGGGTGTACGTCGTGACCGACGACGGCCAGCGGATCGACCGCACGACCTCAGCCATTTTCCGCAGCTCGGACCCCGATATTGTGAAGATCATGGGCAACCGGGCATGCGCGCTGGCGCCGGGCGAGGCCCGGGTGCAGGCCGTGCTCCCCGACGTGAAGGGCACCGGCACCGCCCACGTACGCGTGAACAACGAGCCGATCGAGGCCATTGCCATCGACCCGGCGCGGTTTGAACTGGTGCCGGGCGATACGGCCCGCGTGCGCGTGCTGGGCGGCGCGGCCAGTGGAACGCACGAGCTGTTTCCGCAGGAAGGGCTGCGCATCACGGCCGGCGGGTCCCAGCCGGGGGCAATCCGCATCACCGGCGGCGAGGTGCTGGAGGCGGCTTCTCCCGGCGAAGCCGCCGTCGAGGTCGCGTGGCGAAATCTCAACGCACAAGCGCCGGTCCGCGTGACCGGCGACCGGTGGTCCGACCTGGTGTTGGAGCCCGGCCGTTCGACGGCGCATCCCGGCCAGGGCCTGGTGTATCAGCTTAGCGCGGTCCGCGGCGGGCAGCGTCGCGTGCTCACCGAGGCCGACGGCGTCGAGGTGTCGGCCGCCGACCCGAGTGTCGCCCAGGCGGCCGGCGGCATGTCGGTGGTCGCCCGCGCCCCCGGCCGAACCGCCGTGGTGGCCCGCCTCGGCGATGCCCGGGCCGAAGCCCTGCTCGACGTGGTGCCGGGCAGCGGGCCCTACGCCACGGACGTCGCCGTGGGGAGGCATGGCGACGTGATCTACAGGCCGGACAGCTACTACGGGGCCGTGCCGGAGGACTATTGGCGCCGGCGCTACGTGACCCACGGGCCGGGCGGCAGGACGATCGTGGAGCGTGACCGCGACTTGGTCGGCCTGGCCGCCATCGCGCGCGGCGACTACGACGGCGACTATTATACCGACCTGCCCGCCGAGGGGGTCGTCGCCCTCCAATTCATCCCCGACGTGCTCCACATCCCGCTCGGTTCGGGCGGCGCCCGCACCCAAGTGGTCGAGGTGTACGCCGACGGGCGACTCGGCCGCGACGTGTCGAACCATCAGTTCCTGGAACTCTCCATGCCCGAAGTGGCCGAAGTGGAGCGGGGCGAGGATGGTCTGGTTTTCCGGCCCACGCGACCGGGGCAGGCGCGGGTCAGGGCCGAGATCGGCCCGGTCAGTAGCGACGCGCTGTTGCTCTCGGTCGGCGAAGGCGACGCCGGGCTCGCCCGGCTGGTCGTCACGCCCAACCCTCTGCCCCTGCATGCCGACGAGCAACGGTCGTTCAGTTCGGTCCTCGTGGACCCGGGCGGTGGGCAATCCCCCCTGGAGGTCGACTACCGCCTCGAGCCCGCGCCCGGCCAGGGGGTGGTCGAGGCCACCGGCCCGAGAACCCTCCGCGGTCTCGGCCACGGCGATGCCGACGTGCAGGTGATCGTCGACGAGCCCGGCAGCCCCTACGACGGGCTTTCGACCACGGCGCGGGTGAGCGTCGGCAGCGCGGAACCGATCCGAATTGAACCGAGTTCGATCAACATCACCGTGGGGCAAGCCACGCCGCCGCTGAGGGTCTTTGCCGAGTCGCCCGACGGACGCATGGATCAGGTGCCGGCGACCCTGGAGGCGACCGACCCGAGCGTGCTGGAACCCGACCCCCTCCAGCCCGACCAGTTCGTCGCGCGGGCATTGGGCAGCGCCCAGGTCCGCGCCGAATACCGGGGCCGGGAGGCGTTTGCCACCGTCCAGGTGAGCGGCGACCGGTTCCTGCAAGTCGATACCCGGTTGAACGCCCGGCACGACGAATTCGACGTCTCCATCGAGGTACTAGCGGCGGAGGCGGAGGGGCCGTTAGAATACAGGGTTTACCCCGCGGGCGAACCGCCTGCGGAAACGTGGGTTGGGTCGAAGGCCGAGGCCGATGGGCACCGGACGACGCTCCGCGGCCCCAGGCTGGCCTATGGCGAGCCCGGCGCGACGTATCACCTGGTCCTCGAAGCGCGGAGTTCCCGCGACGGCTCCGTGCAGCGCTATCCGCTGACGTTCCGGCTGCGGCCGGAAATTGAGCGGGTGCAATAAATTGTGCGGATATTGTAAAATGAACGAATACGGCACGGGGCCTCGGCCCCGTAGCCGCAGATTCGCCCCCATAATGGCTAACTGAAACACAACGAGGCTTACGTTCCATGGCTTTTCCGGACGAACGCGATCGGAATATTATTCGCCTGGCCGAGCAAGTCGAGGGCTTGGCCACCGACCTGTGCGACTGGCTCTCCGAACACAACCCCGCCCGCCGGGCCACCGACCTGCTGCCCATCGCCGAAAACGACGAATTCGAGGTGCTGCAGCTTCGGCGGCTGGCCGGCAGCTTGTACACATCGGCCAAGGTGCCGGTGGCGGCGGCCGTGTACGGTCCCTCGCAGGTGGGCAAGAGCCTGTTCGTCGGGCAGGTGCTCCGGCCGCACAGCGAGAATTTCTGCCCCGTGGGCGGCGACGAAACGCTGGGACCGCCCGCCTACTACAAAGAGCTTTCCTTCGACACCGACCTGAACCCCCAGTGCGGCTCGAACGAGGCCACCGCGCTGGTCACCCGGTTTACGACCAAGGACCGCATCGGCATGGGCGTCTCGCCCGAGTATCCGGTGATGGTCCGCGCGCTGACCCGCGTCGAATGGCTCCGCGTGCTCGCCCGCGGCTTCCACGTCGAATGCAAGACCCCCGACCGCACCTGGCAGCAGGGCGACCTCGAGGAGTTGTTCCAGGACCTGCACCGGCGGTATCCCGGCAGCGAGGTGGACCGCAAGTGGCGGATGGACATCCTCGACGCCTTCTCGTACATGCGGTACGTCGACCGCCGCGGCTTCCAGGCGAAGGAGGCCATCCTCAACGGATTCCTCACGCGCTACCCGCTCAGCGAGGACGGCTACGTGGCCGCGGCCGCCGCGCTGTTCTGGGACAGTTGGGACTCGCTGACCGCGCTGTTCCAGCGCATCAGCAGCTTCCTGGCTCGCATCACCCTGGGCGACCACGACCCGGCCATTTTTTCCGGTTGGGCGGGGGTCCGCTTCCTGCTCGACTCGCAGCGGGCGAAGGTCCACGAGCGGCGCAATTCGAAGGTCTGGCAGCGGGTGGACTGGGCCGACTTCTACCTGGTCGAGAAAGGCAAGTACTTCGTGCTCGACTACCGCCCCGGGACCGGGGCCGGCGGCGAGGAACTCGAAACCATCCAGGCCGGCATGCTCGAGCTGGCCATGCCCGTCCTGCCTCACCGGCTCAACGACGACTGGCGGCGGGTGATCGAGCAGATGGACTTCCTGGACATTCCGGGCATGCGAGCCGGGCGCCAGGGGGCCGAGCAGGGCAAGCGCACCTCGGCCGATTCGCTCGAAGAGCAGATGGAAATCATCAAACGCGGCAAGGTGGCCTACCTGTTCGAGCGCTACACCGACGAATTGCAAATCCAGACCCTCCTGCTGCTTTCCCGCGGCGGGAACCTGGAAGTGACCAGCCAAATGAAGCACCACATCGACAAGTGGGGCCGGGCCCGCTACGGCGAGAAGGCCTGGCCCAGCCGCGTGCGCGACGAGGTGCCCGCCCTGTTCGTCGGCCTGACCGGCATCGACGAGGAGTTCCGCAATCGCGATGAGTACGCCGACAAGGGCCTGTACGAGAACCGCCTCGGGCAGATCGTCGACGCGCTGGGGCCCGTGATGAACGACTTCGGCGGCCGTGGGAAACCGCTGACCAATTGTTACCCGATTCGATATCCCGGCACCTGGGACACGAACGAGGAGCAGCGGCAGAAGGACGATCCGGTCAAGTGGGAACGGGCGAAGAAGGCGTTCCTCGAAGCGGACCTGGTGAAGACGCACGTCCGCGCGCCGGAACAGCGGTGGAATACGGCCATGCGCGACGACGACGGCGGCCTGTCGCTGATCAGCGCCGGCATCCGCGGGGTGACCACGGCCGAGGAGAAGCAGAACCAACTCACCAAGCAGGTCCAGGAGGTGCAGAACCGCCTGCTCGAACTGGCCCGCGATTGGTGGGTCGACCCCGACACGAACGTCGACCGCGAGAAGCGGCTGGCCGCCGCCCGCCGCGTGGTCGAATGGCTCCTGGCCAACGAGGAGATGGTGTACTACCGGGTTCACGCCATCCAGGAGTCGCTGGCGGTGGCCGAGGGCGACGAGTTGGGCCTGGCCGACTGCGTCGAGACGCAAAGCCGCCGCCGCGGCGATCCGCTGCCGCGGCAGCTCCGCAATTTCCTGCACGAATGGGCCACCTCGGGGGTGCCCAAACGGTGGGAGGAGTACACCAAGACGCACAGCGACGGCGGGCCGTGGCTGGAACCGAGCGACATCGGCGCCTTCACCCGCTACTTGCGCGATTACCTCGTTACCGAGAACGTATTCGACGACCTGATCGAGCGGCTCGAGCCGGTCGTCCACCTGAAGACGCGCGACGAGGCCGCCCGCCGGCGCGCCCGACGCAAGTACGTCCGCACCATTATCAACGACTTCTTGATGAACCCCGGCCCCAGCCTGGCGGCCATCCAGGCCGAAGAGGCGGCCGACGGCGACGGCCGGCAGGACGATCGGCGGAAGCAGTTCGCCAACTACGGACTGATGGGCTCGTTCGTCGAGCGGTGGACGTCGCGCATGCCCGCCGCCCTGGCCCTCGGCGCCGGCGAACACGTCAAGCTGCCCCCGGGAAACAGCGATTTGATCAAGCTGCTCGAACCGTTCGACAAGTAACCCCCCGTTGCACGACGCTCCGAGCCGTAAATGAGCGTTGTAGGACGCTCCGAGTCACCACCGGAAAAACGGCTCGGAGAGTCGCGCAACAGTCCCCGATCGAAACACTTTACGATAAACACCCATGCACGTACTGTTCGCCAATACGGGAGTCCAACTGGTCTGTGTTCCACTCCGGGGAGGCGCCCGATTCCAGACCGGGCAAATCGGCTACGGCTGGCAGCGGACCCGGTGCGGTTCCGGCGCCGAAAACGAAATACCCCGCGAGTATCCCTTCATCCAGTGGCAGGCCGTGCAGGCCGGCTCGACGAAGCTGTTCCTCGCCGTCGACACCACCTGCGGCGACCCCGACGTC
>SKJM01000584.1 GCA_007122045.1 Planctomycetales bacterium
CCTACCGACCGCTGAACTGCGGGCAGGGTGGGTTTTCGGTGGGGATTTTTCTTGGATGGTTTTTTCCTCCGGCCGCGGGTGCTCACCGGGCGAGGATGCCCGAAGAATTGTAACGTAAGTATTGCAATGGAAAAGACTTACGTATCGTTTTCGGAACCCGGCAGAATCTTGCGAAAACCCGTCTTGACGGCTCCGGCGAAGTGGGTATGCTTGGGGCAATGTGGGGCGCAGTGGGGCTCTTTGGGTTAGCCATGTTACTTACCGGGTCATTCGCACGCGTGATCGACGAGAAGCAGCGGGTCGCCATCCCCAAGCGCCTCCGCGAGGCGATGGCAGTGCCCGATGGCGGGGCCCTGTACCTCGCCCCCGGCACCGACCAGTCGCTCGCCCTGTACACCGAGGAGTCATTCGCCGGCTTAGCTGCCCGGCTGGAGCAGGTATCGCCCACCCGCCAGGATGTAAGGGCCTTCGTGCGGTTGTTTTACGCGCGAGCGCAACGGGTGGAGATCGACAGTCAGGGCCGGGTGCGCATCCCCCAGGAACTGGCCGCGCTGGCTCAATTGGAAAAGGAGGTTGTCCTTCTGGCGGTTCAAGACCACCTGGAGTTGTGGTCGGCCAAAATCTGGCAGTGTTACCTCGAAGAGAAACAGGATCATTACGACGAGATTGCGGAAACTGCGTTTGGCGGCGCGGCTCCGATCGAGGAGCCGGCCCCGGCCCTGAAGCCGCGCTGACCCGCGTCACGTTACCCGTTTTACAGGAGGAAGTGAACTGGTTATTTGTTTTCGCCACGCGTGAGGGCGGCGGCGCCGGTTACCGGCCACCGATCGGCCCCGCAGACTCGCCCCCTGGGCGAGCCGGAACCGTCCCTCACGGGCACGGGCGACAAGAGGTCGCCCGGCCGCGAATTGCGATGCTCCTTCGTCGCACCAGATCGACGAAGCCGATTGCAGGCCCCATGCCTCGAGTGGGCGAACGGACGCGCCCGAGGCTGGGCGCTGCCACCCTTGATCGTAAGTCGCTAAAGGCCGATCATATCGGTTTCGGAACGTGTTGGGGTTCACGCTTTAGCGTGCCAACTCGGCAAACGGCCTAAGACGCACGCTAAAGCGTGAACTCCAACCGGAGCGCTACGATCGAGGTCCCGCCGCCGGAGCGAATTCCTGCCTTGCCCCGCCCCCCTTCCATTCACGTGCCGGTTCTGTCGGACGAAGTCGTCCGTTGGATGGCGCCTGCGCCCGGGGCGGTGCTGGTCGACGGCACGCTGGGCGGCGGGGGCCATACGCGGGCGTTGGCCGAGCGGGTTGCGCCGGGGGGCACGGTGATCGCCCTGGACCGCGACCCGGCCGCGGTGGACGCCGCCTGCCAAACTCTAGCCCACTTGCCCGTGGTGGCCGTCCACGCAAGCTTTGCCGAATTGCCGGAAGTGCTGGCCGAGTTCGACGTTGCGGACATCGACGGCGTGCTTCTGGACCTTGGCCTTTCGAGCGACCAACTGGCCGACCCGCAGCGGGGTTTCAGTTTCGACGCCGAGGGGCCGCTCGACCTCCGGTTCGATCCCAGCGCCGGCGAACCGGCCTGGAGGCTGCTCGACCGGCTCAGCGCCGTGCACCTAGCCGACGTCATCTACCAGTACGGCGAGGAACGCTACAGCCGGCGGATCGCCCGGGCGGTGGTCGAACGACGCCAACAGGGCCGGCCGGTTCGCACGGCGGCCGACTTGGCGGCGCTGGTGCGCCGGTGCATTCCCCGACGTGGGCGGCACGACCGGATCGACCCGGCCACGCGAACGTTCCAGGCTCTGCGCATCGCGGTGAACGACGAATTGAAGGCACTGGAGGTGGCGCTGCGGCGTATTCCCACCTGTTTGAGGGAGGGGGGCCGGCTGGCCGTGATAAGCTTCCATTCGCTGGAGGACCGCCGCGTGAAGGCCGCATTTCGCGACGACCCTCGTTGGCGCGTGCTGACCAAACGCCCGGTCCGGCCCGCCGAGGACGAAATCGGTCGAAATCCCCGCGCCCGCAGTGCGAAACTGCGGGTGGCCGACCGCCGCCCATCCCCCCCGGACTTCCCGCTTTAGCGTGCCAATCAAGTGTTGGAGTCCCGGCTTCAGCCGGCGCGACACCCGCTGAAGCTCGCGCTTCACCGTGCAACCCTCTCGTGTACGATTTTTTCGGTAACCACCAGCCCTGCCGCCGTGTATAACGGGGTGCAGAGGCACGGCGACCGCCTATGGGAAGCAGTGGCAATGAAAACTAAATTGTTTGTGTTTTTTGGCGTCTTGATGGTCGGGGCGGTCCTGCGGGCCGAGCCGCTCGATGAGCGGCACATCGGCGCCGACGCCAAGTGGCTCGTGCACGTGGACTTCGACGCGCTCCGCAGCGGCCATTCGGCGCATTTGGTGGTGACCGCATGGCTCCGAGCCGAGCCGGCGCGGAGCCATTTGGCCGGGCTCCGGGAGGCCATCGGGCTCGATGCGGCACGCGACCTGCGCAGCGTTACGCTTTACGGGCAACAGCTTGTGCCCGACCGCGGCGTGCTGATCGTCCGCGCGCCGTGGGACCACCCGCGGCTGCGGGCGTTCCTGGCCCGGCAGCCGGACTTCGCCGAAAAAGACATCGACGGCCGGAACCTATTCACTTGGACCGAACGGCGCGAGGGCCGCAGGCATACGGTTTTGGCAGCGAGTGCGGGGCAGGAGACCATCTTGGTCTCGCGCGAGCGTGGCGATTTGCTCGGCGCGCGGGCCGTGCTCGAGGGCCGGGCGGGCAGCCTGGCCGAGAGCGAGTCGCCCTTGGCCGGGCCGGTCCCGGATGGAACGGTGCTGCTGGTGCGCGCCACCGGGCTTGCCGAGGCCGAGTTGGGCCTGAAATCGCCCATCCTGCGGTTGAGTGAAACCTTGTCGCTGACCGCCGGGGAAACCTCGGAGGGCGTCTTCGTCGAAGCTCAGCTTACCGCCGCTTCGGCCGACGACGTGCCGCATTTTCGCGACGTGGCCGCCGGCCTGGTCGCCCTGGCACGGCTGATGCGGGCCGACGACCGCGACGTCGTGAAACTGCTCGACGCCGTGACCATCAGCACCGACGACCGAACCATTACGGTCCGGTGGGCCGGCCAACTGGCCGACGTGCTCAAAGCCGCCGACAACCAGTGATTGCAAGCGATTGCGCAACCCATGATTTCCTAATGCCGTCTTCCGCGAGTCCGACCGACGAGGAGCTTGCCCGGCGGGCGCAGGCGGGCTGCATGGCCAGCTTCGAAGAGTTGGTCCGGCGGCTCCAGGGGCCCCTGGTGCACTTCCTGCGGCAGACGGCGCCGCCCGACGAGGCCGACGATTTGGCACAAGACACGTTCCTGCGGGCGTACGAAAACCTGCACCGGTACAACGGATCGAGCCGCTTCGGCACGTGGTTGTTCACCATCGGGCGGCGCCTGTGCCTGAACGCGAACCGGCGGGCGCGTCCGGCGGGCGAGGCACCGCTGCCCGACGCGGTCGAGGGGCACGATCCCTCGCCGCCGCAAGTGGCCTCCGAGCGGGAACGCCATGCCCGACTGTGGCAGGTCGCCGCCCGGTCGCTGAGCGAGCCGGAGTACTCGGTTGTATGGCTGCATTATGTCGAGGGGATGGCCACGGCCGAGATCGGCCGCGTGGTGGGCCGGTCGCGCGTGGCGGTGAAGACCATGCTGTTTCGTTCGCGGCGAAAACTGATGGAAGCCCTCGATGAACTCGAACAGGACGACCGACGGGGCCGGCGGCCACCGCTAGCCGCGCCCCCAACCCATAAAGCCGCGACCGGTGGTCGCGCTGAACTCCCCGGTGGAGTGGAACCATGAACCCGAACAAATCGAACGAGAAGGAAGCCCGACTGCACGCCCGGCTTACTGCCGAGGCCGCGGTCGATCGGCCGGAGTTTTCCGAGCGGCTGCATCGGCGCATCATGCAATCGGTTAGCGCGGCCCCGCGGCCGCCCGCGCCGGCGCCCGCGCGGCGTCGTGTAGCGCTGGGGTTCGGTTTGGCCGGTTTGGCGGCCTCCGCGGCGTTGGTGCTGGGCGTCTGGCTGGCGCGGGGCGTCGACCAGGATTCGACGGCCGAACAACCCTCGCCACCGCGGCTGACGCGCGACGTGGCCGTCGAGCCCTCGCCCGAACCGGCCCTCGACCCGCGGGACGTTCCCGAAGCCTCGCCGGCGGTTGCGACCCCCCCCGACGCCGACCGGGTGGCGGCCCTGGTCGACACGACGTTTACGGGCTCGCAATGGGCTTACCTCGACCACGACATCCGACTGATGGCCGGCATGGTGCTCGACCACATTCCGTTCGAGTTCCCCGAGGCCGACGCGCCGTAAGTGTTTATCCGGCGCATAACATGTTGGTGTTCACGCTTTGGCGTGCGTGAAAGGTCACATCTGCCTTCGCACGCGAAAGCGTGAACTCCAACGGAAGGGGTGGGTGAACCCGGGTGCCGAGGCGCCCGCCGCCCACCCGTTCGTTGGATGGAGACTTCCCCCTTTCCCCTTTTTCGAAGGAGTTGTGTCATGAGGAGAGTTGTTGTGTTGTGTCTGGCGGCGGCGATGCTCGTGGGCATGGCCGTGCACGCCGCGCCGCAAGCCCGCGCGGCCGACGTAAAGCTGGTGGGCGCGGTATCGTTGTCGGGCTACGACAACCTGAAAGCCGACCTCGACCTGATCGGCGACATGGTCGACCGCCCGGAATTGGGCACCATGGTCCACGGCCTGATCGCCCTGGGAACCCGCGGGCGGGGCCTGCAAGGGATCGACCGGACGCGGCCGTGGGGCATCCTGGTGGGCACCGACGGCAAGCACGTGGGCGGATGCGCCTTCATCCCCGTCACCGACATGGACGCCGCCATGGACCTGGTGAAGACCATCGCCCGCGATCGCGTCGAGGAGCACGAAAACGGCCTGTATGAGATCAAGGGCCCTCACAAGTCGGTCTACGTGCAGGAGAAGCACGAGGGTTGGGCGTTCATCGTCGACGACCCCGCGCTGCTGGAGTACGTGCCGGCCGATCCGGCCGCGGCGCTGGAAGGGCTGCCCGACGAGTACGCCGTGGCGCTTCGACTGAACCCGGCCAACGTGCCGGCGGAGATCCGCAAGGAGATCGCTCGGAAGGTCCGCGAGCACGCCGCACGGCACATGAAGCGGCACCCCCGCGAAACCGACGAACAGTACGCGGCGCGGAAGGCCATCGCGCGGCACGTCCGCCGGCAGATGGCCATCGGCGCA
>SKJM01000384.1 GCA_007122045.1 Planctomycetales bacterium
ACCGGCATGATCGGCGACCCCAGCGGCAAGAGCGAGGAGCGCAACCTGCTGTCGGTCGAGCAGCTTCGGGCGAACATCGCCGGCATCGAACCCCAATTGCGCCGGTTCCTCCAGTTCGACGCCGGCCCCAACTCCGCCGTGCTGGTGAACAACTACGATTGGATGGGCCGGTTCGGATACCTCGAGTTCCTGCGCGACGTCGGCAAGCACTTCCCCGTCAACGTCATGCTCACCAAGGATTCCGTCCGCAGCCGGCTCGAACGCACCGACGCCGGCCTGAGCTATACCGAGTTCAGCTACATGCTGCTCCAGGCGTACGACTTCGTCCAGCTTTTCGACCAGCACGGCTGCGAGGTCCAGGTGGGCGGCAGCGACCAATGGGGCAATATCACGGCCGGAATCGATCTGGCCCGCCGGCTGCGCGGCGTCCAGCTTTACGGCATGACCTGTCCGCTGCTGACCAAGAGCGACGGGCAGAAGATGGGCAAGAGCGAGGCCGGCGCCCTCTGGCTCGACCCCGCAAAAACCAGCCCCTACCAGTTCTACCAGTATTGGATCAACCTCGACGACGCCGACGTGGACACCTGCCTCCGCTTCTTCACCGACCTGGCGGAGGACGAGATTCGCCGCGTGCTGGCGGAACACGAGACCGACCGCGGCCGGCGCACCGCCCAGCGCCGGTTGGCCGCCGAGCTGACCCGGCTGGTCCACGGCGGCGAGGGGCTGGCCATCGCCGAGCGCGCCACCGAGATATTCTTCGGCGCCGAGATCGGCGAGCTGACCGACGCGCAGCTTCGGGGCATCTTTGCCGACGTACCGAGCCGGGAACTGCCTCGCGAAAACCTCCAGGGGGGCGGACTGCCGGTGGTCGAGGCCCTCGTGGCCGCCGGGTTGGCCAAGAGCAAGGGCGAGGCCCGCCGGACGGTCACCCAGGGCGGCGCCTACGTGAACAACCGCCGCGCCGCCGACCTCGACCGGCGCCTCACGCCCGGCGACTTCGTGGGCGGGGCCGCCATCGTGCTGCGCAGCGGCAAGAAGAAATACGGGCTCCTCCGTTTCGTGTGACCGGCATGCGCAAGCGATACCGCACCATCGTCTACCTCCTGCTCGGCGCGCTGGCCGCGCTGGCGCTGGCGCTGCTGGGGACCTACCAGGCGCTGGTGGCCGTGCCCGAGGAGTATCGCGCCGTCGTCGAAGCCGATCCCGAGGAGCAGCGCCAGGCCAGCGACGAATTGCTCCAGCAGGCGGCGTCGCTGGCCAGCGACGTCCGCCAGCAGCGCGATTGGGAGGCATGGTTCACCGAAGCGCAGATCAACGGGTGGCTGGCGGTCGACCTGATCGAGAACCACCCGGACGCGCTGCCGGAACACATCCGCGACCCGCGCGTGGCAATTCGCGAAGGGACCATCTCGCTGTACTGCCGCACGCGCCGCGGCGGCACCGAAACGGTCCTGACCCTGGTGGTCGAGCCCTACTTGGACGAGCCGAACGTGCTGGGGCTCCGTTTCCGCAAGGTCCGCGCCGGAATGATGCCCCTGCCCATGGGGGGCATCGTCGACGAGGTGGGGAAGGCCGCAAGAGACCTGGAACTGAAGCTCACCTGGCGGCAGGCCGACGGCGATCCGGTCGCCCTGGTGACCATTCCTTTCCTCCTTGACGACGAGGGCCGAACCCTCTGGATCGAGCGCATCGAAGTCCGCGACGGCGAGTTGTACCTGGCCGGCGGCAGCAAGCGGCCGGAGACGGCCAAGGAGCGTTCAGAATGATACGGCAGACGTTGCCCCATCGACACCGGGCACGGCATTGGATCGGCGTGGCGGTGCTGTTGCTGTTGCTGGTGCCCGCCGCCGCGCCGGCAACCCCGCCCCGGGAGCCGTGGTTTCCGCGGGCCGACGCGCTGCCGCCGCCGGAGGAACCCATCGTGCGGGTGCAAACCGTCGCGCAGTTGCTCGACGCCGTCGCAGGCGCCCGGCCGGGCACGACCATCCTCGTGGCCGACGGCCATTACCGGCTGCCCCGCTACGCCGAAATCGCCGCCGACCGCGTCACGCTGCGCGGCGAGTCGGGCAACCGCCACGCCGTGGTGCTCGACGGCGCGGAAAGCCGGCACATCGAGTTGCTGGGCATCCGCAACGCCAGCGGGGTGACCATCGCCGACCTGACCGTGCAGAACGTCGTCGCCAACGCCATCAAGATCAACAACGACACGCCCGTGCACGGCGTAACCGTTCGCAACTGCGTCCTCCGCAACGTGTGGCAGCGGGGGGTGAAGTCGGTCCGGTCGCCGGAACTGAAGACGCGCAGCGGAGTGATCGAGCACTGCCTGTTCTACAACGACCGGCCGAAGCGCTTCGACGACGACCCCCACGACACGCCGGAGAACTTCGGCGGCAACTACGTCGGGGCGATCGACCTGATGGACGCCGTCGACTGGCGCATCCGCGACAACGTGTTCGTGGGCATCCAGGGCCGCACGCGTACGGGGCGCGGTGCGGTGTTCGTGTGGTTCGAGTCGGCCGGCGGCGTGATCGAGCGGAACATCATCATCGACTGCGACCAGGGCATCGCCCTGGGCAACGCCCACCGTCCCGACGGCACGCCCTTCCACGCCGCCGGCATGACCGTGCGCAACAATGTCATCACCCGCGCCCCGATGAATCCCCTCTTCCTCGCCTACACGCGCGACATCCGGCTGGTGCACAACACCGTCTATGATCCGGAGAACCCTCGGCGCCGCTCGCTCCGCATCTTCGGGCCGAATCCGGGGCTTCACGTGGCGGGCAACCTGATTGCCGGCTTCGACATGCGGCGCGAGCGGTCCGAGGACGAGGCGCGGTTCGAGCACAACGTGGTCGACCGCGGGCTGGCCGAGGTGTTCCGCTCGCCGGCGTCGGGCGACCTGCGATTGGCGCCCGCCGCGGCCGGCCGGCTGCCGCGCATCCCCCGTTCCCCCCACGCCGCGGCCGACGTCGCCGGCGCCCCCCGCTCCAACCCGACCTTCCCGGGCGCAGCGGGCGCCCCGGAGGATCGATGATGCTGATCGAAACCAAGCAACTCACCAAGCGCTACGGGAAGGTGACGGCGCTGGCGGGGTGCTCGCTGTCGGTTCCGGCGGGCGAAGTGCTGGGCCTGCTCGGGCCGAACGGGGCCGGCAAGACGACCCTGCTGCGGGTGCTGTTGGGTTACATCCGTCCGAGCAGCGGAAGCGCCACGATTGGCGGGTTCGACTGCCGCCGCCAATCGGTCCAGGTACGGCGCCGAACGGCCTATCTGCCCGGCGAGGTCCGCCTGTTCGGGCAGATGCGCGGCCGCGATGCGTTGCGTTTTTTCGCGGGGGTGCGGCCCGGGGGCAACCTGCGGCGTTCCCACGAGCTGGCCGAGCGTCTCGAACTGCAGCTCGCGCCCCGCATCGCCGCCATGTCGACCGGCATGCGCCAGAAGCTCGCCCTGACCGCCACGTTGGCGGTCGACGCCGAGCTGATGATCCTCGACGAGCCGACGTCGAACCTCGACCCGTCCGTCCGCCGCGTCATCGCCCAGATCGTCGACGAAATCCGCCGGCAGGGGCGAACGGTGCTGTTCTCCTCGCACGTGTTGTCGGAAGTCGAGGAGGTTTGCGACCGCGTGGCGTTCCTGCGCGCCGGCCGGCTGGTGCATCTGCAGGTAATGCACGATTTAAAACGCCGGCACCGCATCCGGGCGTTGCTGAGCGGGCCGCTGCCGCCGCCCCCCGCGGAACTGGCCGCGGAACTGGCGATCAGCCGGGAAGCGGACGACGCGGTCGTGATCGAAACGCCGGGCGAAATCGCGCCCCTGCTCCGCTGGCTCGCCACCCTGCCGCTGCGCGAAATGCACGTACAACCCGTCGGGCTGCGGTCGCTGTACGACCGCATCCACGGCGAGGAAGCCGGCTGAGCCGCCCATGAACCGATCCCTGCTGACCAAGTCGATTCTTGAAGGCCGCCTGCTGCTGGCGGCCTGCACGGCCGTCATGCTGGTGTACTGCTGGACCCGCGTCTGGCTGGTCGGCCAGTTCGACATGAGCCGCTTCGAAATCATCATCGAGCAGTTCCGCGATTGGGAGCAGTTTTCGCCCGTCCCCTTCGAATACCTCGCCACCCCCACCGGCCGGATCTCCATGGCCTACGATGACCCCATCCTCATCCTGTGCGTGTGCCTGTGGGTTATCGCCCGAGGCTCCGATTGCGTCAGCGGCGAGATCGGGCGGGGAACGATGGAGATGCTGCTGGCCCAGCCGGTCAGCCGGGCGCAGGTGCTATGGTCGCACGCCTCGGTCACCCTCGCGGGGCTGGCCCTGCTGGCGCTGGCCTCCTGGGTGGGGCTGTACGTGGGCATCCACACCAACACGATCGAGGAGCGGGTCACGCCCACGTGGAGCATCCCCTGGCTGGGCATCGAGATTCCCAGACCCCTCGCCGAGGAACAGATCGTGCAGCGGCCCATGGCCGAAAAGGTCGACTCCGCCCACCTGGCGCCCGCCGCGTTCAACCTGTTCTCGCTGGGGTTTTTCCTGGCCGGGCTGAGCACGCTGCTGTCGTCGATGGACCGGTATCGGTGGCGGACTATCGGCGTGGTGGTGGGCATCTACATCGTGCAGTTGGCGCTGAAGATCGTCGGATTGGCGTCGGAGCGCGTCGCATGGCTGGGTCGGGTGAGCTTCTTCACGGCCTACGAACCGACCCGCTTTGTGAGCATCGCCGTCCACCAACCGGAATCGACGTGGAGCCTGCTGCTGCGCGATGCAGCGGGGGAGTGGACGAGCCTGGGCCCGCTCGGGTACAATTTGATCCTGCTCGGCATGGGCGCCGGGGCCTACGTGGCCGCCACGGTCATCTTTCATCGCCGCGACGTTCCGGCCCCCCTGTAGTTTCACCACCTGACGCTGGTCGCGGCGGCCGAGGGCCTGGGAAAGCAAATCGCAAACTCGTGATCGAGGCCGTTGCGACGCCCCGCGCGCCCGCAATCTCTGCCACGTTTTCCTAG
This sequence comes from Planctomycetales bacterium, assembly GCA_007122045.1. GTDB lineage: Bacteria > Planctomycetota > Planctomycetia > Pirellulales > Thermoguttaceae > PWXP01. Next base: position 5,005 of record SKJM01000384.1, read on the forward strand.
ATTAATTCCCGATTGGCCGGTCATTTCGGCTGGTCCGGCTCGGAACTTGTGTCTCCATCCGGCGATGCGGAGCAACCGAAGAATGTAGTGACCGCGTTTCATGCGATTACCGACTTCCCGCAACCATCCCAGACGCACACCAGTATGTCCCTCGATGTCCATCCATGGTATTCTTCAGAGATTAGCGTCCCCCTTGGGCCTCCCAGCGAGCCCCTGTCGATGACCGAACGGCC
>SKJM01000831.1 GCA_007122045.1 Planctomycetales bacterium
CGCCGCCGCCACCCCCGCCGGCCCCGGTCGGCGATGCACCCGACGAGGCGGATTTCGACGCGTTCGACGGCGATCCGGAAATGCCCGCCGACCCGGAAATGCCGACCGACCCGGAAATGGCCATGCGTCCCGAGCATCACGACCTTGGGCCCGACATGACGCCCGAACCCGGCATGGCCCCGGAGGTGGGCGATGGCATGCGTATGCTCGAAGGCGCGGAAGCCGACGTGGCAATGGATCGGGAGACTCCCGATGCGCCCTCGCTGCTGTCGCGCGCCCGGCAGGCTCTGGGACAGGGCCGCTTGCAGGAAGGCATGGCCCTGCTGCACGGCGCGGCCATAGCCGAAGAGGAAGCAGCCCGGGAAGTGCTCAACACGCTCCGTTGGTCGCCGGCGTTGAAACGACCCATGCTGGTAACCCGGTGGGGAATCGCCGTATTGTCGGGTATTCCGGCTGGGGCGGGGCAGCGCGGGCAATCGGGCATGGGCCACGCGCCACAACCCCACGCGCACGGACCCGGTGGGCAGCATATGCATCCCGGTGGGCAGCATACGCCGCCCGGGGCGCAGCCCATGCATCCGGGGGGGCATCAGCACCAACCGCCACACCCCGGGGGCCATCCCGGCGCAGGCCCGGAGGGCGCGCCGATGCCCGGCGCCGGCGGTCCCTTGGAGTTCTGGCACCACGTGATCGGGCTGCCTTTGGCCCAGGGCCTCGAACGGCTCGTTGCCGACGGGGCGTTCGGCCACTGGCTCGGCGCCGACCACACCGCTCCGCAACCCCACGCAGCCGGCGCGCCCGGGGAGCATCGGCACGACGAGTTCGGCGCGGCCCAGCACGGGATGGGCGCCCCGACGCACGGAAGCTCTCCGTTGCAGGGTATCGCCGCCACGCAGGCCGCCGATCTGAACGATGCGAAACGGTGGGCGGCCGACAACGAAATGGACGTCCTTCTAACCGTCGTCATGGCGATCAGGCCCGGAAGCGTTCGCGGAGCGCCGCAAACGACCTTGACCGTGAAGATTTACGACGTGGCACGGGACGAGGAGCTGTGGAGTTCCCGTGAGCTGAACAGCCGCCGGGTGCAGGCGGCGCTGTCCGGGGCACGGGCCGACGGGAATCCAGCTCAGGAGTTCCTCGAGAGCTTGGGGACGTACGTCGAGAAGAATCTTCACTTGCAGGAAATGCCCGCCCTCGACGCCGCCGTCGTCGCCCGCCGGGCCCAGACCCTCGCCGCCCGGAAGCACCGCGACCCGTTGCCCGCGCTCGTGGAATTGCGTTACTATGCCGCGGAGGGGTTACTCGACGAATCGGCGTTGCGGGAACACTACATGGCCATCCTGGGACCGCAGGACGGCGCCGAGTTGCTCGACGGCGACGTCGAGCAGCGCCGGCTGATCGTCGAATCGCTTCTCCGGTAAGGCGCCGGTCGTTTGACAACGGCCGCCGGCAAGCTAGGCTTTTGGTAGCGGGCCTATGCTCGTCCGGCCCGCCGATTCCCATTTGCGGACCCGTTCACGGGCCGGCTGGGCACCTGGGCCCTTACCGGCCCCAGGGGAGATGTTCCCATGGTGAAAAGAATACTCAATTTTCTGCGCGACGATCAGGCGGTGACCGCCGTCGAATACGCCGTGATGCTTGCGTTGATCCTCGGTGCCATCATCAGTGCCATCGGATCGGTCGGTGCCCAAGCCGGCGGATGGTGGGGCGGCATCGAGAGCGACCTGAAGGAGCACGGGTTCCCTCACCCGTAACGCCAATTTAAGTTTAAACGTAGGATGGACATTCCTGTCCGTCACTCGTGGGGGGTACTGCGGTGCATCACGTTGTTGGATGGACATTCCTGTCCTTCACTCGTGGGGGGTGCTGCGGTGCGCATTGTAGGGTAGACGTTGTTGTCCGTCACTACCCCGACGGACAGGAATGTCCATCCTATGTGTGGTAATTAGCGCGCCGTCTCCGGTGGCGCCCGGTCCGGATGCGGCCTGTTCCGCCTTGCCGAGGGCCGCCAATTGGAGAACATTCCGGGGTACTTCTCGCTTGCTCCCGGAACCGAAGCATTGCGGCGGTGTTCATAATCAGGGACGGCGGCAGGGCGTGGTAAAGCGTTGTCGGCGGATCCGCAAGTGCGGTGGAGGATCCGAAAAATGGGAACTTGTTGCGTTTTTCCGTGGCGCCGCCGAGTGTCGGCCGCGCCGATTGTCCTGGCCCTGGGGCTTCAGGCATTTGTGGCGACGGCACTTCCGGCGGCCGGTGCTCGGGAGTATGCCGAGCACACCACGGCATGGGCCGACGAGCAGACGCCGGGAATCGACAGCGGTTTTCTGATCGTCGACAACCGCTACGTTGCCCCGCCCTACCGGATTGAGCATGACGGCGAGCAGTTGCGCGTCAACGGCATCGAGCTGGCATTGCCCGACGCGGTCGGCCGATTTCCGGCGCGGGGCCATTTCCCGGCCCGGCCCGGCGCTCGAGACCGGCGCGCCGTCCCCTCCATGCGGCGGTACCCCCACCGCGAGTCTTCCGCGCGGGATGCGCTCATACAAGCAGAGCGGTTGTTCCTCCGCGGCGGGCTGGTCATCCGGTTCACCGACGGCGCCTTGGGCGTTTTCCCTCACGCCGATTCGATTCTCGGCCCGCTGCTGTCGGATCTCGAACGCACCGACAAGCTGCGATCGCTGATGTCGCACAGCCGGCAGCCGATCTCGTTCGCCCAGTGGTCGGCCCTGGTCGACGGCTTCGAACGGGACGATGGCCTGCGGGAACGTGTCTTCGCAATCGAACACGCCGGAACGGCGGCCGCGGCCCCTTTGCACCAGCCTCCTCAATACGCGCTGTATGGGCTGACCGTCTTGGGTATGATTCTGACCGTCGCATGCTTCGGGATTGTGCTCAGTCATCGGCCGCAACACTTCTGCCGGTGGTCGGACGTGAATCGGATACCGCGCGACGTGCGGCTGGTGATCGGTTGCGCCGCGATGATCGCCGTGCTGTGCGTGTTCGACCTCGTGTGCACGCTCACCGCGGCGCATACGATGCACTTCTGGGAGATCAACCCGTTCGGGGCGCCCCTGGTTGCGCAGCCCGCGGTGTTGTCGGCGGCGAAGCTCCTGCTCACGTTCGTATGCGTGGGCATTCTGTGGCGCCTGCGGTTCTATCGCGGCGCGCAGCTCGCTTCCTGGTGGCTGTGCCTCGGCCTGACGCTCCTTACGGCACGCTGGGTGGTCTTCAACTCCCTGTTGCTGGCCTGACGAGCGCCCACGAAGGGCCGCGCCCGGTTGCCTTTTCCGGACACCTGTGGTACGACAGTCTGCGGCCATGCTCCTGACGCTGATCAACACGAACCGCATGATTCCGCCCATCGCGCCGGTGGGGCTCGACTACGTCGCCGGCGCAGTCCGGCGGGAGGGCGGGGAGGTCGACCTCGTCGACCTGGCACTCGCGCCCGATCCCGACCGGACGCTGCGCGATTACTTCGCCCGGCACAGTCCCGGCCTGGTGGGACTGTCGTTGCGGAACGTCGACGACTGCTTCTGGCCGGGCGGCGCGTGGTTCGTTCCCGAACTGGCCGCCACGGTGCGCACCCTCCGCGCGCTGACCGGCGCGCCCCTCGTGCTCGGCGGCGTGGGCTACTCGATCTTCGCCCGCCAGGTGCTCGATTACTGCGACGCCGATTTCGGTATTCGCGGCGACGGCGAACCGGCGCTGCCGGCGCTGCTGCGAGAACTGCAAGGGAGGCGGCGTTTCGAGCGGGTGGCGGGGCTCTTGTGGCGCCGCGACGGGATGCTGCACGCCAACCGGCCCGCGTGGCCCCGCCGGCTCGCCGTCCCCACCGAACGCAACGCGCTGGACAACCCGACCTACTTCCGCCGGGGCGGCCAGTTGGGCGTCGAGACCAAGCGGGGCTGCAACCGGCGGTGCATCTATTGCGCCGACCCGCTGGCCAAGGGCGCCGCCCTGCGGCTCCGCGACCCCGAGGAGGTGGCCGAGGAGTTCCAGTCGCTCCTGGCGCAGGGCGTGGACGTGTTCCACCTGTGCGACGCCGAGTTCAACCTGCCGCCCGAGCACGCCCGGGCCGTGTGCGAAGCGCTGATCCGCCGCCGGCTGGGCGAGCGTATGCGGTGGTACGCCTACCTGGCCGTCGTGCCCTTCGACGCCGAGTTGGCCGGGCTGATGCGCCGGGCGGGCTGCGCCGGCATCAACTTCACAAGCGACGCGGGCAGCCGGGCCATGCTGGCCGCCTACCGCCACCCGCACCGTCCCGAGGACCTCACCGCGGCGGTCGGCCTGTGCCGCCGGCACGGGATGGCCGTGATGACCGACCTGCTGTTGGGCGGGCCGGGCGAAACGCCGGAGACGGCCGCCGAGTCGATCGCCTTCTTCCAACGCCTCGATCCCGACTGCGCCGGCGCCGCGTTGGGCATCCGCCTTTACCCCGAAACGGCCGTGGCGGCGCAGCTCGAGGCCGCCGGCCCCCTGGCAGCCAACCCGGGAATCCGGCGCCGGTACGAAGGCCCGATCGACCTGTTGAAGCCCACCTTCTACGTCTCCCCCGCGCTGGGCGAGCGCCCGGCCGGGCTCATTCGCGACCTGATTGCCGGCGACCCGCGCTTCTTCGCGCCGGCCGACGACGCGGCCGGGCCGGCCGGGGACGATTCCCTCGCTGGGTACAACTACAACGAGAACCTTGCGCTGGCCGACGCCATCGCCCAAGGCGCCCGCGGGGCGTACTGGGACATCCTCCGCCGCCGCCGCGCCGGGTAACCGAAGTAAAAAAGTTTTCGGAACCTTGCCAGACACCCCACAACGGTTTCGGTAATTTGCTGTTCCGGTTGAACTTGTCGCAGCCTATCTTGAGGTTAACGCCGAGTCCCCGGCTTCGCCCGCTACGTTTCGGCACTGCGGGCGAGCACGCCGCGCAGGTCCTTGGCGTAGCGGGCCACGATCTCCCGCCCGCGCGGCGAGCCGCAATGGACCAGCGCGCGGCCGATGCAAAGCTCCAGGTACGCGTAACGGTCGGCCGTCGGGTCGACGGTCCGCCGGGGATCGGTTCCCACGGGCAGGTCCGAGTGGCGGATGCCGGGCTTGTCGGCCAGGGTGTTCAGGGCGTCGAGGCAGTCGGGGTGGGCCAGGTGCTCGGCGGCAAGCGCCACGGCGTGGACGTAGCAAAACATGGCGTCGGACCGCGCGGGATTCATCCGCACCTTCGCCGCCACCGTGTTCATGGGCGCAACG
>SKJM01000064.1 GCA_007122045.1 Planctomycetales bacterium
GGCGTCGTATCTGGTAATCTTGGGTAAGTGTACATACGTACCGTTGCTCTCTGGGCCGATCCAGCCTTCCCGTTCGAAGCCTGGGGTGAGATCCCCCATCCCCCATCCCCCACCCACCATCCACCATTCCCCTGGGGGGGTGGATGTGGAAAACGCGAAAATTGACACCCAAAAAATCGATGGCTCCGGGCTGGCCACGTTCTCTTGCCAGGCTACGGTGCCTATCGCTTTCGGCCAAAATCGGGCGTCGTGGTGCATTGTCCCGTGGTAGCCCGCTGACCATGGCTTCGGCGGGGCGAGCGTGGCCGCCTCGGCAAGACTTGTGTGCCCACTCTCGGCCGCCGCCATCTCCCACCCCCCCTGTGTCGCAAACACGAAGCATTTTGACGCAAAAACAAAGTTTTCGGCGTTTGACCATGGCGCAGCCTGTTGGGATAATATAAGGGTAAGGGTTCCGGGTTGGTTCGGACTTCCGGGGCTGGACGCAAAACGTCACGATTTCTCATTTTTAAGGAGAACGAATCATGCGTAATAATCTTGTCATCGGCACGGGGCGGAACCTTGCCCTCGTCGTCGTCGCCGCAACAGCCCTGATTGCCGGCGGCGCCGTGCTCCCGCACACCGCCAGTGGAGGTATGATCTTCACCGACACCTTCGATTCCGGGACGGGAGCTTGGTACAAGGGCGGAACGGGCGGCACGCTCACCAACGCATCCGGCGAGCTTTCCTGGGCGCCTGGGACCGCCGGGGTTGACCAAATCATCGGTCGCTCGTTCACGACGACTCCGGTCGGCGTTGGCGAGAGCATCCGCCTCACGTTCGATTACCGCCAAACCGGCGCGTCCGTGAACATTCTCCGCATTGGCCTTTTCGACGTGGAAACGCCGATTGCCGCCGACAACTGGGCGGGGGGCAATGCAATCGGCCCCTGGGAGGGTTACTACACGTTTGTTCGCGACAACAGCAGCGCAGGCAATGTGGCACGCAGGGAATCGGGCACGAATACGAGTTCCTCCAACTTCCCCACGTTTGGCGGGGCGAGCATCGGCAGCAACACCACGCAATACAACATTAACCAGAATGGCACGACCACCTACCAGGGCCTGTTCGAGGTCTTCCGTACCTCCGAGACAGAAATGCAGACGCTGTTCACCCTGTCGAGCAATTCGACCACGCATTTCTCGGTCGCCGGGACGACCAGCACAACGCAGGATGCCTTCAACACGGTGGTGCTTCGGTCGTCGGGTGGCACGTCGTTGTTCGACAACGTTGCGGTCACGTTCATTCCCGAGCCGGGCACGTGGCTGCTCTTGCTTTCGGCGGTGGCCTGCGGTCTGCTGGTGCGGCGGCGGTAACAAGGAGTGAGGAGTCAGTGCGGCGGGCGCATATTGCGCCGCGTCACCCTCCCGCGCAGCGGGAGCGTCGGACGCCGTCGTGGCCGGCACAGGGCGTGCGGTGAAGAAGCCGTGCTGCGAAGGGAGCCGCTGCCTTCGCAATGAATGAGGCGCAAGGCGTTGCCCTTGTTGTGACTTGATGGCCGAAGGCCTAGGGTTCGCCCAGGCCTGTCGCAAACGCGAAGAAATATGCCGCAAAAACAAAGTTGACGCCCTTGCGGGCATCAAGGATAATGAAATACGGAAGCTGAGGTCCTTTTCGATTTCCGGCCGGGAGTGGCCCGCCGGCCCGAGGCTTCCGCGAACCTGTAAGGGCGACACCGCCCAGAAAGGGGGGCGCAGATGCTTTGCAAGTGCGCTACGAACAGGAGGCCGCGACGGGTGAAACTCGCACGGCTCGCCGTGGTCGCGATCGCCGCCGCGGTCATGCTCAGCGCCGGCATGACGCACGCGGAAATCATTTACCTCGATAACTTCGACAGTGGCAGTTCCGGCGACCAGCTCTTGGGCAACGCCCCCGACGTGAGGCCGGGCGCGGAAACCTGGTCGGGCACGGGCGTGTTCAAATACGATGGTGCGGGCGCGGTCTATTTCGACCACAACGATGCCCGTTCAAACCATTTGCCGCTGACGATCGAGGACGACCTGATTTACACGCTTACCGCGAGGGTCAGGAACGCGCGTCCTGATACCAGTAGCGATTGGATCGCCATCGGCTGGGCGGAAAACGATCATTATGCTGGCTTCAACTCAAGCAGCAGCAGCGCGTCACGCGGCCATTACTGGATGATTTGGCGAGGCAGCACCGAACTTCGTGCATTTGTAGGGCCGGCGACCGCCTCCAGTGCGGATGGCGGGTCGGGCACCAACGCTCCCGGCGAGGGCGACGAGCTGGATCTCCGAATCGTCCTCGATCAACTTGCCGCAACGCCGACGGCCTATTTCCAGTATAAGAATCCCAGCGAGAGCCAGTGGACCGAGTACGCTTCGGTAGCGCTCAACGACACGCTGTTGAATAATATCAGTCGCGTCGGCATCTCGGCCAGTAGTACCTTAACCGGTGTTTCCTCCTTCGAGTTGACTGCGGTGCCCGAGCCGGGCACGTGGCTGTTACTGCTTTCGGCCCTGGCGTGCGGGCTGCTGGTGCGGCGCCGGCGATGATTTACGTGCGGCAATTTATGGCCGCTTTGGGCGCGCTTGGCTGTACGCCCCGGTTCGTAATGAATCGCCAGGGAGCAGGGAGCGGGCAAGGCCAAAGCGGGAATGAATTCCCGCACTCCAAAGGCGCATTGTCGCAAGGAGCATTCCATGACTACCGGCAATCCCAAATCCAAAGTCGGAAACCCAAACCTCGCCTTTACCCTGGTCGAGCTGCTGGTGGTCATCGCCATCATCGGCATCTTGATTGCTTTGCTGCTGCCGGCGGTGCAGGCGGCGCGCGAGGCGGCGCGGCGGTTGCAATGCGCGAACAACCTGAAGCAAATCGGGCTGGCCATGCACAACTACCACAGCGCGCTCGGCTCGCTGCCCGCCGGGAGCCTCCACGCCTCGACGCAGGGCACGCCCCCCGGCATTAGCTGGCACGTGATGGTCCTGCCCTACCTGGAGCAGGACGCCGTGTACAACGTGCTCACGCCGACCGTCGACGCCCGGGTGGCCGACGACAGCCCCGTGCAGGCCTGGCTGACCATGTACGTGTGCCCCAGCGCCGAGCCGCCGGTGGACGATTGGCAGAATACGGGCGTGAACAAGGCGACGAACTACGCGGGCGTGGCCGGATCGGGGAACGTGCGGGCGCTGAAACCGGAAAGTTCGCACTGCGGCGACGTGGCCCTTGACGGCACGTTCTACCCCAATAGCGGCACGCGGCTGGACGATATGCGCGACGGCACCAGCAACACCATCATCGTGGGCGAGCGAGATTACGAAACCCGGTCCTGGATTGCCGGATCGTGGTATTCCGGCAGCCGGACGAACATGACCAAGATCTGCAATTACGGCAAGAACGTGGCCTGGCCGATCAATTCCGACCCCGACCAGATCGGCTATTACGTCTTCTCACAAATTGCTCCCCCCGGAGCCCAGAAAAGCGTCCTGTTCAACGATCTGCACTACGGCAGCCGGCACCCGGGCGGGGCGCTGTTCCTGCTGGGCGACGGCAGCGTCCATTTCCTCAGCGAAACGATGGACTTTACGACCTATCAGGACATGGCGACGATCGCCGGCGGGAAGGTGGTATCGTGGCAGTAGTGCCCCTTGGGAAGACGTTGGTTCTCGGCGTGGTCGTGCTGGCCGGTTGCGGCCGCGCGGCCGGCCCGCCCACGTATCCGGTTTCCGGCAGGGTCACGTACCAGGGCGCGCCGCTGGAGCGGGGCACGGTGCTGTTCGTTCCCGAAACCGGCCCGGCCGCCGGCGCGACGATCGCCGCCGACGGCACGTTCAGCCTCCGTGCGGTTGCCGGCAAGCATCAGGTGGGCGTCTCGTCGGTCCCCGAGCCCCCGCCCGGTATCGAGCCGATGACCTACGACGCACCGCCGCTGATTCCCCCCCGCTACAGCCGACCCCACAGTTCCGGCCTCACGGCCGAAGTGCAGGCCGGCCGTGACAACCGCGTGACGTTCGAGCTAGAATAGAAGAAAGCGTAGGGTGGGTGGTTCCGGCCGCACGTTGCGTTCGGCGAGTGGTTTGGCGTTGTCGAGCGGCCGGGTTCACCCACGCGCACGGCATCGTTTCAAGCCGGTCCGCGTGGGTGAACCCGGCAGGACAGCAGGGTAAACCGAACTCCCGCATGACAGCCCCGCGGCGCGCGAGCGCCAACCGTCCGGCAACGCCCGCCGGAACCACCCACCCTACATGAATCATCCTCATTATGCCAGGAGAACCACCATGAGACGATTCCATTCCGTTTCCAGCATCGGCCTTCTGGCCCTGGCGATGTTGATCCCGGCCGGCAGCCCCGCGCATGCCGAGCCCCACACCATCCTGCTCGAAGCCGAGGCATTCGACGAACTCGGCGGCTGGGTGATCGATACCCAGGTGATGGACCAGATGGGCTCCCCGTTCCTCATGGCCCACGGCCTCGGCCGCCCGGTGGCCGACGCGACCACGCAGGTGACGTTTCCCGCCGCGGGCACGTACCGCGTGCTGGTGCGCACGCGCGACTGGGCCGCGACGTTCGACGCCCCGGGCACGCCCGGCCGGTTCCAAGTGCTGGTGGCCGGCGAACCGCTGCCGGTGATCTTCGGCACCGAGGGGGCCGAGTGGCATTGGCAGGAGGGCGGCACGGTGGAAATTACCGAGGCGAACCGGGAAACGACCGTGGCACTGAGGGACCTGACCGGCTTCAACGGCCGGTGCGACGCCATTGTGTTCACCACCGACCCCGACTTCGCGCCGCCGAACGAAGGCGAGGCGATGGCCCGCTTCCGGCGCGAAATGCTCGGCCACCCGGAAAGGCCCGAGGAGGCCGGGCCCTACGACCTGGTCGTGGTCGGCGGCGGCGTGGCTGGGTTGTGTACGGCCGTCTCGGCCGCGCGGCTGGGCCTCACCGTCGCGCTCATCCAGGACCGGCCCGTGCTGGGCGGCAACAACAGCTCGGAAATCCGCGTGCATCTGCACGGCCTGGTCAACCTGCCGCCGTACCCGGCGCTGGGCGGGCTGGTGCGGGAGGTGGGTCCGCGCGGGGTGGGCAACGCCGGGCCGCCGGAACGCTACCAAGACGACCGGAAGACGGCCCTGGTCGAGGCTGAGCCCAACATCGAACTGTTCCTCAACACCCGCGTCAACGAGGTGGAGATGGACGGCAGCCGCATTGCCGCGGTGGTGGGGCAGAA
>SKJM01000090.1 GCA_007122045.1 Planctomycetales bacterium
GCCCTGTGGCCGCTGGCGCCGCTGCTGCACTTGCCCGGCACGATGCCGCTATGGCACTGGCTTTACACCCAGGTTGCTCGGCGACGTCGCGCGTTCGGCCGTCGGCACGAATGACCTGCTGCTCTTTGAGCCGTTGGTGATCGCCTGCAGGTTAGGCCTTTTCGGCCACGGGCAGTTCGTCGATCTTCGCCGCCAGAATGAAATCGTTCTCGGACAGCCCCCCCACCGCGTGGGTGGACAATTCGACCGTCACGTGGCGGTAGCCAGTGAGGTGGACATCGGGGTGATGGCCCTCTTGTTCGGCGAGGTCGCCGACGTGTCGAAGGAAGTCGAGCCCCGCGGCGAAATCTTCCATTTTCCACCGCTTGCGGATGTGCCGCCCGTCGTCACCCATTTCCCACCCCTCCAGCGACTGGAGCATTTCGCGGGCCTGGGTTTCCGAGAGCCTCGCCGCCTCGCCTTCGCAGGCGCCACAACGTTTTGAGCGAAGTTGCTCGCCAGTTTGGACTGCCATGGGTATTTCTCCTAGTTGCGTTGGTTCAACAGTCGTTCATATTGCCAATCACGCTGTGCAAAATGCGGGCCAAACACCTCGCCAAACAGAAGGCCGGCAAGCCACCGCCCGCCCGGTGCACAAGCGGCATCGGATTTGCATGCCATCGATAGGTGCCGCGGCATACAACCCATCCGTATTTTTCGAAATTCTGGAGTGGACCCATGAAACGCTTGCAGTATCCCGTAGGGCCCCTGACTGGGGCGCTGGTGATGTTTTTCGTGTTCGGACAAGTTCCGTTTGCCCCACCGCTGCCACCGACCCCTCCCGGGCTGGACGACCGCGACATCACCAGGGCGGTGCAACAACGCTTAGCGTTGGAAGGGGCGGTGCGCGAGCAACGAATCGTTGTGACAACTCAAGACGGCATTGTCACTTTGTCGGGTACGGTTCCGCGCTTGAGTGCCAAATTGGCCGCCGGAGCCGCGGCCAGGATGGTCCGCGGCGTAATCGGAGTGTTCAATGAGATCGAGGTGGAACCCCGCCCCCGGCTGGATTCCAGCATTCGCGTCGACGTGGTGACGGCGATTACCGCCGATCCACTGGCCGACATCCGACAAATCGACGTGGAGGTGGAGAATGGGGTGGTCATCCTGACGGGCACGGTCGGATCGCCCCTGGAGCGATCGACCGCCGAGGAAATCGCGCAAGGCGTGGCCGGGGTGGCCGGGGTACGGAACCTGCTGACCTTCGAGCCGGTGGCCGAACGGCCTGACGGCGACATTGCCGAGGATATTCAGTACCGGCTGCGAGCCGATGCCGATGTGGCCGCCGGGCTGATCACGGTCGTGGTGCAGCAGGGGGAGGTAACCCTCGCCGGAAGCGTGCGGAGTGCCGCGGAACGAATGCGGGCGGAGGAGCAGGTGTGGACGGTCCCCGGGGTGCGAGCGGTCGAAAACAACCTCGACGTGCAATGGTGGCGGGCCGACGAGATGGCCGCTTGGCCCGATCCGTGGACCGACGGCCTTATTCGGGAGACTATCGAGGAGGCGCTCCAGCGGAACCCGCGGGTCGATGCCGGCCAAGTCGCCACCACGGTTCGCGACGGCGTGGTTATCCTGATGGGAGAAGTCGTACACCTGCAAGCCAAGCGGGCCGCCGAGGAAGAAGCGCGAAACATCGTGGGAGTCCGCCGGGTGCAGAACCAACTGCGCGTGCGACCGCCGGAAGAACGCCCGGATGACACGATTGCCGAAGACATTCAAGAGGGTCTGCAACGAGATGCGTACGTGGAGCGGTACGACGTTCAGGTGCAGGTGGAGAACGGACTTGCGCAACTCCGCGGCGATGTCGATTCCCTGTACGCCAGGGAGCAGGCCGAGGCGATTGCCGCAAGGGTAGCGGGAGTGATCGACATCCGCAATCAACTCGAGGTGGTTGCCGACGAAACGGCAAGGGCCGACCGTGACATTGAAGAAGACATCAAGAATTACTTGCGGTGGGACCCCGTGGTCGATCCCGAGAAGATCGACGTGGAGGTTCAGGCGTGTGTGGCCACATTGACCGGAACCGTCGACAACTGGACGCAGGTCCGGGCAGCGGAGCGGAGCGCCCGTTGGGGTGGGGCGACGCGGGTCGTCAACCGGCTTGCGGTTGCCCGCAGCCCCGAACCGGCAAACTGACATTTATTCGTGGAAAGGAGAACCGATGCGATATGCCAATCGAACGGAAGCCGGGCGCAAACTGGCATTGCGACTGGAAGAATACACGGGGGCGGAGGGCCTCATCGTGCTGGGCCTGCCGCGTGGCGGCGTGCCCGTGGCCGCGGCGGTGGCCGAACAACTCGGTGCGCCGCTGGACACCTACGTGGTTCGCAAGGTGGGCGTGCCCGGCCACGAGGAATTGGCCATGGGCGCGGTGGCCGGCGAAGGCGTGACGGTCCGCAACGACTTGGTGCTCGAACGCCTGGGGTTGCCGCCGGACGTGTTCGAAGTGCATGCCGAGGCCCAACGCCGGGAAGTGCGGCGCCGCGAAGAGCTTTACCGCCGCGGGCTGCCGTCGCGCGAACTTCGAGACCGCACGGTAGTGCTGGTTGACGACGGGTTGGCCACGGGAGCCACGATGAAGGCGGCCGTCGAGGCCGTCCGAAAGTCGCACCCGGCACGACTGATTGTCGCAGTGCCCGTCGCCGCCCAGGCCACGGCCGAGTCGCTCCGCCAATTACTCGATGGGCCGGGCGAGGAGTTGGTCTGCCTCAGCGAGCCCGAAATGCTCGACGGCGTGGGCCGCTGGTACGAGGATTTCCGGCAAATTGACGACGACGAAGTATGCCAATTGCTGGCGTCGGCCGCCCGGCACGAGACGGCCCGGCCCGCACGCTCCTGAGCCGGCCTTATGTGGTGGAGTTTGGCACAGGGATTGCAGAACATTGCGGAGGGCCGCGTACCTTGCGACCATCCGCGGGGAAGTTGCATACCGAATATCGAAGCAGTTCAGAAACCAGGAGGACATCATGGTAAGCGGAAACCTCACCAAAGATTACGAAGCTTTGCGCAACGATCTGAAAACGCTCCGTTCCGACGTCTCTGCCCTGGCCGAGGCGCTGGTCGCCGGCGGTAAGGGCCGGGCGCAAGCGGCCAAGGACTCGGCCGTCGAGCAGGCGCGCCGGCGGCTGGAGCAGATCAGTTCCCAAACGAACGCCGCGTGCAACCGCGGACGCGAGGTCGTCGACACGGTCGAACGCCAGGTGGCCACGCATCCCTGCAAGAGCCTCAGTGCCGTGTTCGGTATCGGCTTGCTGCTGGGGGCGACGCTCAACTGGTGGTTCCACCGTTGCCGCACATAGCCGCCTTGGGGAACCACTTGGAGCGGTCCAAACCCACGGGCCGTCACCCCACGCTGTGCGAGGTGCGTTATGCCGGCATTGAGCGTCGTCCACCTGCTCCAGTGTTTAAGGTATGTACCCATGTTGCGCAAAATCACCGAATACATTTTCGCCTTGTGCGATCTGCTCGAGGCCCAGGGACACGCGCTACGGCAGGCCGTCCGGCGCACGGCCCTGGGCATGGTCGTGTTGCTGCTCGGGGCCTTGCTGCTAGGCACTGGTGTCGGGTTCATCATTGCCGCCATTTACCTGATCCTCGCCGCGGTCTTGATGCCGTGGGCAGGCGCCCTGATTACGGGTGGAATCGTGCTGGTGCTGGGAGGGCTGGTCGCATGGATCGGACTCCACATCGCGCGCTGACCGCGAGGACACACCATGCACGCTCCGTTTCTTGAACGTCCCGAAGGCCGGGTCCACTATCTGGAAGCGGGCGCCGGGGCGGAACCCGCGGTGGTGCTTCTCCACGGGGCGTCTTTCTCTGCGAAAACGTGGCGCGACATCGGCACGATCGAACGGCTGGCCACGGCGGGCTTCCGCGTCGTTGCGCTGGACATTCCGGGCTACGGCGAATCGTCGGCCGCCAGTTTCGATCAGAAAACCTGGCTTTCCGAGGTGCTTGATCAACTGGCCATCCATCGCGGTGCGGTGGTCGTTGCGCCCTCGATGAGCGGGAAAGTGAGCCTGCCGCTGTTGGCCGAATCCCCGGAGCGGCTGTCGGGCTTCGTGGCCGTCGCCCCGGTGGGAATTCCGCAGTGGCTCGAGCGGTTGACCGACTGCCGTGTGCCGGTGCTGGCCATTTGGGGGGCCAAGGACGACCTGGTGCCGCAGGAGTACGCCGACACGCTGGTGGAACGACTCCCCCATGCGCGAAAGGTCGTCATTGCCGGCGCCGGGCATGCCCCCTACATGAATGACGCCGGCGCCTTTCACGACGCCGTGTTGAGCTTCTTGCGGGAGAACACGGCGTGATTCCGCCATCGGCGCAGTGCCTGGTCCGTTCGCTCGAACAGTCGGCCGTCCTGGGCGGGGATGCCACGCAAGTCGAGACGCTGGCCACCCACATGTCGTGGGTCCTGCTGGCCGGCCCTTACGCGTACAAGATCAAGAAACCGATCGACTTGGGCTTCGCCGACTTCTCGACGCTCGAAAAGCGGCGGTATTTCTGCAACGAAGAATTGCGGGTGAATCGGCGGTTGGCGCCGGAATGGTATCTGGACGTGGTGCCGATTTACGGGACGCCGGAGGCGCCGTCACTCGAATGCGCCGGCGAGCCGATCGAATACGCGGTGAAAATGAAGCGTTTCCCGCAGGAGGCCAGGCTCGACCGTGTCCTCGGCCGCAATCAGTTCCGTCGCGAGCATCTCGACGGACTGGTCCGGCAGATGGCCGAGTTCCACGCGCGGGTGGAGGTCGACGTGAACGGGCGGGGATTCGGCACTCCCGAAGCGGTTCGCAAGCCCATGGAGGCGAACTTCGAGCACCTTGCCGAGGACGTGGGAGACGGCGACGTGCTGGACCGGCTCGAGCGTCTCAAACAATGGAGTGCGGAGCAGAGCGAGGCCCGGCGACAGGACTTCGCCCGGCGCAAGCAAGAAGGGCTCATCCGCGAGTGCCATGGCGACATGCACTTGGGAAACATGTTTCTGCAAGACGAGTCGGTGGTGATCTTCGACGCCATCGAGTTCAACGAGAACCTGCGATGGATCGACGTCCTCAGCGAAGTGGCCTTCCTGGTGATGGACCTCGAGGACCGCGGCCGGGCCGATCTGGCCCGGCGCGCCCTGAACGGATACCTGGAAATCACCGGCGACTATGCCGGATTGGCCGTGACGCCGTACTATCTTGCGTA
>SKJM01000607.1 GCA_007122045.1 Planctomycetales bacterium
ATGAACGTGCAAGACTCACGCTGGATTCGCGCCCTGATCTACGTCCCTTGCGGCGCCGCCGTATGGGGCGGTGCCGCGTGGCTGGACGGATCGGCAGACTGGCGCGTGATCGGCCTTTCGATCGTCTGCGGCGTTTTCCTCGGTTTGCTGTTTTCGGTGGTCCGGCACGACGGAGAGGCGGCGCCGTGGTAGCCGGGAAGGCGGCTGCCGCGATTTCGAACATAGGACACCGGCACGAGGCACGTGAACCGCATAGCGAGAATGGAGCCATGCCCCAGCCCACCCTGACTTCCGCGCCTCCGGCGTTGGATTCCACCGCTCGGCGGATCCACTCCATTTCTTCCCTGCCGCACGTGGCGCTGCAGGTCATGGAAGTCGCCCAGGACCCGCAATCCGGCGCCCGCGAACTGAAGGAGGTCATGGAGACCGACCCCGCGCTCTGCGTGCGGGTGCTGAAGTGCGTCAATTCGTCTGCCTATGCCTTGCGCAATCCGATCAGCAACCTCCAGCACGCCATCGCCTATCTTGGGAACAAGCAGATTCGCAACCTGGCGATGAGCGCGGCCGTCAGTGAGCTGTTCAAGAAGGAATGCATAGTCGGCCCCTACCAGCGTGCCAACCTCTGGAAACACTTGGTGGCCGTGGGCATGTGCGCCCGGATGATCGCCATGCGGCGCCGCATGAGCAATTTCGAGGACATGTTCCTGGCGGGGCTTCTCCACGACATCGGGATCGTGCTGGAAGACCAGTACGTGCACCGCTTGTTCTGCGATATTATGCAGTCGTTGCCCAGCGATGCCCCTCTGACGAGGGCAGAGCGGGAAGTCCTCGGTTTCGATCACACCGCGTTGGCCCAACGCATGGCTTGCGACTGGAAGTTCCCGGCGCCCGTTGTGGCGGCGGCTCGGCATCACCACGGCTGCGGTCGATACCACCGCGAACACGCCGACGTCGTGCGTTGCGTGGAAGCGGCCAACATCATCTGTTCGCTCAAGGGGATCACCTCGGTGGGGGTCAACCTCGTCGCATTCTCACCGGAGACCTTCGCGGCCCTGTCGCTCACGAAGGACGACATTATCGTTCTGGCCGGCGACCTGGACCGGGAACTTGAAGCCAACCAGACCATTTTGCAGGTTTAGGACGCCATGGAATCCTTTGCCACGAGCCTCGATCTGCTATATGCGGACGGCGCCGTCCCCGTCGACGGCACGGGAAGCCTCCGGCAGATCGCCGCGCTGCTGGGGCCGGTGCGGCCTGCTTTGCTGTTCCTGGTGGATGCGGACCACTCCGTCACGGCCGCCTACAATGCAGCGGAGCCCCCCGACGGCGAGGGGCTGCGGGCGGTCGTGGAGGCGTTGGAGGCGGGCCTCGTACGAGAAGAACGCGTTGTGGTCCGGCCACGGACCGGGGGGGAAGCCGGAACCGTTTTCGGCGTGCGTCTCGCGGCCGGGGGCCTGCTCGGCGGCCTGCTCCCGCCCGGTAGCGAGACTTCCCTCGCGGCAGATTGCTCCGGCGGCGCACTGCAAACGTGCGGTGAACTGGCCGCCACGGCCTTGGCCCAAGAGGCGGAACTCCGGCAACTGCGAGCCGCGCTGCGGCAGTTGACGGCGGGGCAAGATACCTTGAAGGCCGCACATGCCAAGGCGGTCGCCGAGGCCGTTGCCGAGCAAGAGCAGCGGATTCGCGAGGAGCAGCAGCGCACGGCAATGCAGGAGGTCTGCCAGGCCACCGAGGCCGCCAACCGGGCTAAGAGCCAGTTTCTCGCCAACATGAGTCATGAAATCCGCACCCCGCTGAACGCCATCCTCGGATTCACCGAGTTGCTCCTCAAGGGAGCCGACGGCGGCAACAAAGCCGAACGCGCCGACTTCCTGGAAACGATTCACAACAGCGGCATCCACCTGATGGAACTGATCAACGACATCCTCGACCTGTCGAAAATCGAGGCGGGCCGGATGGAAGTGGAGCATATCCCCTGCGCGCCCGTGGCGTTGGTTCAAACCGCGCTGACGCTGGTGAGAAGCCGAGCCGAGGAGCAGAACGTCCAATTGAGCTGCGAGGTGCAGGACGGAGTCCCCGACCTCGTCGTCACCGATCCCGTCCGCCTGAAGCAGTTGTTGATGAACCTCCTGTCGAACGCCGTAAAATTCACGCCCTCCGGTATGGTGCGGGTCGTGGTCCGGCCGGTCGGGGGTGGGGGGCAGCCCAAGCTGGCCTTCGACGTGATCGATTCCGGAATCGGCATTCCGCCGGAGAAACTGGACGCCATCTTCGACGCCTTCGTTCAGGCGGACAACTCCGTAACGCGGCAGTACGGCGGCACCGGGCTTGGATTGCCTATCAGCCGGCGGATTGCCAGGGCACTGGGAGGCGAACTCGAACTTCGTAGCGAGCCGGGCAAGGGAAGCACCTTCACCGCCACCATCGGCGCAGCGCCCTGCAGCGCGACCGTGAAAACGAGCAGCCCGACAAACGGGGCCCCGGCGCCTTCGGGCAGCCTGGATTCGGCCCTGCGCACACTCCGGGGCAAACGGATGCTCGTGGTGGACGACGGGCCTTCCAACCGGAAACTGATCGACCTCGTCCTCCGCCGGGCGGGCGTCGAGGTCGCCCTGGCCGCGGAGGGGCGAATGGCAGTTGAGCTGGCAGCCTCCCAGACCTTCGACCTCATCCTCATGGACATGCAGATGCCCGTCATGGACGGGTATACCGCCACGCGAGAACTGCGCCGTCGCGGACTGACGATCCCAATCATTGCGCTGACCGCGCACGCGATGCGCGAGGACCGAGGCAAGTGCCTCGAAGCGGGCTGCTCCGGGTACCTGCCCAAGCCAATCCAGCAGGAGCCGCTTTTGACGGAATTGGCCCGCGCACTGCGGCCGCCACCCGGACAGAACTCGGACGTCGCCGAAAGGACGTTGCACGAATCCGACCTCAACCTCGTTTCCACGCTCCCGCTCGACGATCCGGAGTTCCGCGAGATCGTCGAGGAGTTTGTCCTCAGCCTGCCGGACCAACTCCTCGCCTTGCGCGATGCGTGCGAGGCGGGGGATTTCGAACAATTGACGCGGCTGGCGCATCGCCTCAAAGGGTCCAGCGGAATGGCCGGCTTCCCCGACCTCATGACCGCTGCCAAGCAGGTCGAAGACCGGGCCCGAACAAAGCACGGCGACGGTGCGGCCACGGCGCTGGAAACGTTGTGCGGGTTATGTGCCCGGGCGGCCTGCACGCAAACCCAATCCCCTGCCTGACCGACTACCTCCAACCGAAAACGTGGTGGTGACACCGCATTTACCAGAACGAGGAGACAACCGATGCATTCCGAAACCCGTGTTCCGGACGACGGCCGTTGGCCCCCCACGGGGACCGAAACGCTGCACACGATCTTTGGCACGCGCAAACCATCCCTGGAGCCGCCCTTCCTGGGGACCACGTCGGACTCGGTCACCACGAACCCGCGCATCGTAATCATCGACGACGAGCCGATCAACATCCGGGTCGTCCGCCGCATGTTGATGCTGGCCGGCTACGAACAGTTCTTCACCACGACGGATCCGGCCGGCGCCCTGGAACTCATTCGCTCGTGCCAGCCGGACGTGGTGCTCCTGGACATCATGATGCCCGAGATCAGCGGCCTCGAGATTCTCCGGCAGCTTCGCGACGATGAGGAGTTGGTCGACTTGCCGGTGATCATTCTCACCGCGGCTACCGAGCGCGAGACCAGGCTCGATGCCCTCCGTTTGGGGGCCACGGATTTCCTCACAAAACCGGTCGACTCGACGGAGTTGGAGGCCCGCCTTCGCAACGTGCTCAAGGTCAAGGCACACCAGGACTGGATCAAACGGTATGCATGGGAACTCGAGCTGGAGGTGGCCGTCCGGACGACCGAACTGATCCACGCCCACGTGGAAGTGATCGGATGCCTGGCCAAAGTTGGAGAATACCGCGACACGGACACGGGCAATCACGTGTTGCGGGTGGGCTGCTACGCGGGCATCATCGCCGGGCACCTGGGGCTGGACGCCGAAACGGCCCAGCGCATCCGGCTGGCCGCACCCCTGCACGACATCGGCAAGGTGGGCATTCCCGATGCGATTCTGCACAAGCCGGGCAGGCTCGACGAGATCGAAATGGACATCATGCGAAGACACTCGTCGTTCGGCGATCGGCTGTGTACGAACTCGCCGGACGACCCGGCCTCGACGTTCATCTCGCACTCCCTGGCCGGCGTAGCGATCATCGCCAAGGCGTCGTCCCCCGTCCTGCAGATGGCCGCAAGCATTGCCTATACCCACCACGAGAGGTGGGACGGCACCGGCTACCCACGCGGCCTCGCGGGCGAAGACATTCCCTTGGAAGGGCGCATTACGGCGGTGGCCGACGTCTTCGATGCCCTGTGCAGCCGGCGGCCTTACAAAGAGGCGTTTCCTCCGGAAGAAGCCTTGGCCATCATCCGGGAGGGACGCGGGACCCATTTCGATCCTGAGGTGGTAGACGCTTTTCTCCGGGGGTTGGATGAAATCCTGGCCGCCCACGAGCAGTTCGCCGACGACGACTTCGCCGAGGCCGCGTGGAGCGACCCGCGCGAGAAACTGCTCGGGCGCGTGCCCCCGCAGGGCGACGTGCCGGAGGGAGCCCCCGCGGCAAGCGGGACTGCCGCGGCCGACTGCGCAAGCTCGGCGGCATCATAAGGGACGAAAATGCCGGGAAGGCACCCTGCCTCCGCAGGGTGGACTGATTAACCATGACGAACCTGGTACAAGATCCTACGTCGAAAATGGCAGCCAAGTGCCCCTCGCCTCGTAGCGGCAACTCCGCCCTCGATCTGGACGGCGCCGCGTTGAACCGGCAGGTGGCTTTGTTGAACATCGTTCGGCGGACGAACGCCCAGCCCCCATTCGCCGTGCTGTTGGAAGACACAGCCATACTGACCGCGCAGGGCGTCGGAGCCCCTTTCGGCGTCTGGGGGCAGGTGGTCTCCGGCGGGCAGTGCCGCCTCACGCTGGCTCGCATCGGCGTGCAAGGACGGCCTCCCGTGCTTACCACAGGCGCGTTCCCGTTGTCTGGTACGACCCTGGAAGCCCACGCAATGCAGATGGGACAGGTGATTGCCGTGGAAAGATTCGGAACGCAGGAGCCCAGGATCGATCGGCTTCTCCAGCGCGAAGGGGTGGTCGGCGGCATCACGGTCCCGTTTCACGTGAACGCAAAGC
>SKJM01000111.1 GCA_007122045.1 Planctomycetales bacterium
ATCCCACGTTGACAGGCTGGAAAGCCTATCCTACGTTGACAGGCTGGAAAGCCTATCCTACGTTGACAGGCTGGAAAGCCTATCCTACGTTGACAGGCTGGAAAGCCTATCCTGCGTTGACAGGCTGGAAAGCCTATTCTACGTTGACAGGCTGGAAAGCGTGTCCCACGAGTATTTATTGGTCGAACAACGATGGCTTGTCGAGCTTTTCGCCTCAAACAAGGCGGGTGCCATGCCCCCCGAACGACGCGCATCCTGATGTGGCTCTGCCCGCCCGCCGACCTCACCGGCGAAGGGGCCAACCCAGGGGGGGTCGGGCGGAAAGGCCCGGTATGGCCCGCTTTTTCTTCCCAGCACCCCCTTGACTTTCCATTTTCTCCCGACTACCCTTGAAATCGTAAGAATCGGGCGTCCTATCAGTCAATGGGTTTCGTACGCAAAAGACCGCGCCGCCACGAACCCACAGCGGCCGTTCGCCCGCAACCGAAATCGTTGATTGCGGTAGGACATTGTACCGTCCGTTTAGCGCTCTATTCATCGGTTCGTGCAAAAGAAGGGGTGAGGATCATGGCATCGAAGACCACGATTGTGGCTGTGGCAGTGCTTGCGTTGGGCTCCGTCGGGCAGGCCGCGGTGCTGAACATCAACTGGAACCGGGATGCCGACAACTACTTCAACGCGGTCCAAATCCAGGGCCCGTTCTCGCCGGGGCCCGAGCCCCCGCCCTCGCCGCTGATCTGGGACTTCTACCACGACGGCGCCGGAGACGACAACTACTGGACGGTCCTCAAGGGCGTGGCTCACTACCGCAGCGGCGACGGCGGCGGTGTAGGGCCAGGGCCGGGCTTCGCACACGACAGCCAGCACCCCAACTTCCTGTTCGAGTCGCCCCCGATCAAGTTCACCGACAACACCATCGACGGGACGAACGTCTTCCGCATCATCTCGGCCGGCGGCCAGGGCCAGCAGAGCGGCTCGATCGCGCCGTATCCCAATCCGGCCGCCATCCCCGACGCCAACACCACCACCGACGGCCTGAAGGGCTGGGCGATGCTCAACACCGCCACCGGCCAGTACGACGCCACCTTCTTCAAGCCCAACAACGGCGCGCACACCATGAACCTCAGCGCCACCCAGTTGACCGCCGCGGGGGTCGACCTCAGCCAGGAATACCGGGTCCACCTCTACGAGACCGACCACGGCGGGTGGGGCTGGACGCAGTTGAACGAGATGCACCTCGCCGCCGATATACAGCGCATCCGCCACGAGGGGGGCGGTCAGAACGCGATCGGCACCGAGATATTGGACGGCACACAGATCAACGAAACGTACGGGTCGGGCATTGCCGGCGTCCGATACGTTCGGGTGGTGCAAAACCTGAACGAAACCTTGCAGGTGGCTGAGTTGCAGGCGTTCGAGAGCGGCACCGGCATCAACAGGGCCCTGCAAAGCGAGGGCGGCGTGGCTACTGCAAGAGACCACTCCCACGGCGGCGTGCCTTCCCGCGCCAATGACGGTAACACGGACATGAACTGGGGCGGCGGGTCGATCTGGCACTCGTCCAGCACGGTGGGAACCTGGCTCGAGGTCGCCTTGGCCGCCGACACCACCCTGGACAAGGTCCACTTCTGGGGCCGCACCGACTGCTGCCACAACCGCCAGGGCGACTTCACGCTGGTCCTCGAGGACGCCGCGCGGCAGGAGTTGTTCAATACGCGGGTCGTCGGGCTCGGTTCGAACCCGCCCTACCACGGAGAGATCCTCCTCGGCGAATTGCTCAGCGCCGACCTGGTCGCGGAGCTAAGGCCGCATGACTGGGTGGCGGGGTACACCTATGTATTCGAGTTGGGGGGTGCCTCCGATCCGGACGGCAACGACCAGATTGCCGTCGCCAACCCCGACCCGAGCGTCTTCACCACGTACCTGGACCTCAACAACGCCGACATCGCGGTGGAGCTTCTGGCCGGCGCGAACCCGCAGCCCAATGACCTGTATCGCCTGGTGCACGCCGACGCCATCCTGGGCACCTACAACAGCCTTACCCTGCCCTCGCTGGGCGGCGGGCTGGTGTTCGACGACAGCATGTTCCTGGTGGACGGAACCTTGCGTGTCGTTCCGGAGCCGTCGGCGATCCTGTTGCTGCTGATGGGCCTGGGTTTGGCCGGCCTTTACGGCCGCCCGCGGCGCCGGGCCTGAAGGCCGACTCCAAAACGGCTTCGGCGTCTACCACCGCGTGACGGCCTGGCCCAATCGACCCCGCCTACTCTTGCGCGGCGTCCAACGGGCCGTCGCTGAACAGCGGGTAGGCCGTGCTGGAGACGATGACGGAATCGTCCACGTGCACGCCGGGCGCGATGCGGCCTTCGTCGTTGGTGAACAGGTGGTCGGAGGAATACGGCGTCTTCGGCGATTCGAGGAACTGGACGTGGCCGTCCTCGAACAGCACGTTCTGGCCCCGGCCGGAGTGGTTCACGGTCTGGAACTCGGGCGTGTGGAGACTGGGCCGGTCGGACAACAGCGCGAAGTGCCGCCGGCGAAGGTTCCGCGTGGCGCGGTACACGCCGTCCTGCACGTAGCCCAGGCTGTAACCGTAGCTGCCGCCCATCTGGCGGCAGAGTTCGCCGGCCCGCTCGCCGCCCACAAGCCGCACTTCGGCCATGCGCGGCACGCGAAACTGCCGGTCCTCGGCCAACGGCGACCCGGGGCAGACCACCTGGCTCGATTCCGTCAGCAGCCCGTGGTCCAACAGCACCGGCGCATAGATGCCGGCGGTGGCCAACCGGCCCCGGGGCGGAACCATCGGAAAGTAACCGCCGTGCCGCTCGCTGTATTGCGTCAGCGCGACGCCCAGGTGGCGGAGCTTGTCCTGGCAGGTGAGCAGTTGGGCGTTGAACCGGCTGCTCTGCACCGCCGGTGCGATCAGCGCGGCGGCCGCCAGGAGGATGGCCAGGCCAATGGCCAGATCGGCGAATCGGAGTCCCTGCGAGCCCCGGCGGGAGGCCGGGCAGGGGCTCAGTTGCGGCAGGGGGGCCGCCCGCCCGCGCTCGGCCATCGCCATGCGGCAGGTGCGCGACGCCAGCCCCACCGGCGGTTCGTAGAACCGCGGCACGCGCTCCAGCGGCTCGAGCGACCGTTGCACCGATTCCAGGCTCCGAAGCAGTTCGGGCTCTCGGTTCAGGCGCGTTTCGACGTGGTGCTGCTCGTCGTCGTCCAACGCGCCGAGCAAATAGCCGAGCAATTGCTCTCGATCAATCGGACTCATGGGGTCATTTTGGAAGGTGGGTGCGGGAAAGGACCTCGGTAAGCTTTCCAAGGGCGGCGTGCAGTCGGCTCTTGACGGTTCCAACGGGGATCGACATGACCTCGGCGGCCTCGCGATACTTCAGGCCCTGAAAGTACACCAGAAGCACCGCCTGGCGGGCCGGCTCGGGCAACTCGTCGACCGCCCGGCGGACTTCTTCACTTCGTTCGGCCTCTTCGGCCAATTCGCCCGGCCCGGCGCTCTCGCCGTCGAGCAGGTCGATCAGGGCTCCGGGGCCCTCCTCGGCGCCGGTGCGGAGTCGTTTGTCCAGGCTGGCCATGCGGTGCCGCCGGTTGCGGCGCTGCATGTCGATCGCCTGGTTGATGGCGACCGTGTACAGCCAGGGGCGGAACTTCCGGCCCGGCTCGAACCGGTCCACCTTCAGGTGCACCTGGAGGAACGTCTGCTGAAAGACGTCCTCGGCCACCTGCTCATCCCCCAGGTAGTGGCGGAGGTAGCTGTACAACTCCCGCTCATACCGGTGGACTAATTCGTCGAACGCGCGCCGGTCGCCCTCAGACCGATACCCCAGAATCAGCTCCTCATCGGACCAGTTCTTGGGCAAGTCTGGCTGTGAGGCACGCGGAGGCATGTGTTCAATCGTGCCGTTCATTTTTGATACGGAAGTTGGTTTCGTTCGGTTCGCCCCGGAAAGCACGATTTCCCGTGCCGGCCGTCGCGGGCCGGACTGCGCCAGCCCGCAACCCGCTCGAAGGATAGTTGCCAGCCATACCCGGAAAACCCACCCGCCGTGGTAGAAAAGGTTTCGGCAGCATTCAGCTTACCACGGGAAGAACGGTTCTGCAACTACTGTGCCAAGCGCGGCGGCGCGGCGACGCAATTTTGCGGTCGAACGGCGTAAATCTGACGTAAACCCCGGATACGTACCATCTTGCATTGCCGGCCCCGGCCTCCGCCCACCGTCCGGCAGCCCCGGGGCCGGAGGGCTGGAAATGTAACATCTGCCATCATTTGCACTTTCGGCGCTCAATGGTCCGGCATGGGCGCCGCGGCGAACCGCCGGAGGCCAACGCGGGTACGACCGTCTGACGCAGGCACATAGAGTGGCTTGACGCCGTAATATATAGGTAGAATCTCCAACTTTCCACCGTCGGAACCCGACATTCCACATCCATCCCGACCCCTACCGATTCCCGATCCGTGCAAATCCGCGTACAATCGGTTCCGGGTTACCGGAGGCCACCGTACCGGCCGCAGCCCGTCGAAACCGCAGCCCCACGAACCAGAAATTGCCTCTATGTAAGGGCCAAGTGCCCCTCGAAGTAACGCAATCCAGCGAGACATTCATGAATCCCCTCCCCGAACAGGATCCACAGCTCTGGAACGCGATTGCCGGCGAAATGCAGCGGCAGCGAAGCGGCCTGGAGATGATCGCAAGCGAAAATTACTCCTCGCCCGCGGTGCGCGCCGCCTGTGCCTCGGTGCTTACCGACAAGTATGCCGAAGGCTACCCCGGCAAACGCTACTACGGCGGATGCGAGTTTGCCGACGTGGCCGAAAACCTCGCCCGCGACCGCGCCAAGCAACTCTTCGGCGCCGAGCACGCGAACGTGCAACCGCACTCGGGCGCCCAGGCCAACACGGCCGTCTATCTTTCCACCCTGGAGCCGGGCGACGTGGTGCTCGGGCTCGACCTGGCCCACGGCGGGCACCTGACCCACGGCATGCACCTGAACATCTCCGGCATGCTCTACCGCTTCCAGTCCTACGGCGTTCGGCCCGACACGCACCGGATCGATCTCGACCAGGTGGCCGCGCTGGCCCGCGAACACCGCCCCAAGCTCATCGTCGCCGGCGCCAGCGCCTACCCCCGGGAGATGCCCCACGCCGAGTTCGCCCAAATCGCCCGCCAGTGCGGCGCGAAACTCATGGTCGACATGGC
>SKJM01000302.1 GCA_007122045.1 Planctomycetales bacterium
GGCACGGTCGACCTGAACATCTACGGCGCGGAGGACCTGACCACTCCGCACATGGACGGCATCGCGCGGCGCGGCGTCCGCTTCACCCAGTTCTATGCCGCGGCGGCCGTGTGCTCGCCGTCGCGCGCCGGGCTGCTTACCGGGCGCTATCCGCAACGGGCCGGGGTGCCGGGCAACGTGTCGTCGATGGAGGGGCACGCCGGGATGCCCACCGAGCAGGTGACCCTGGGCGATATGTTCCAGGCGGCCGGCTACGCCACCGCCCACGTGGGCAAGTGGCACCTCGGCTATACGCCGGAAACCATGCCCAACGCCCAGGGGTTCGACTTCTCGTTCGGCCACATGGGCGGCTGCATCGACAACTGGTCGCACTTCAGCTTTTTCGAAGGGGGCATTCGCGTGCCGGCCATCATCGCCTGGCCCGGCACCCTGCCCGAGGGCGAGGTGCGCGACCAGGTTGCGCACGGCTGCGACTGGCTTCCCACGCTGGCCGAGCTGTGCGGCGTGCCGCTGCTGGAGGACGACATCGACGGCGTGAGCCTGGTCGACGTGGTCCGCTCGGCCGAGGCGCCGTCGCCCCGGCGCGTGCTGCACTGGCAAGCGGGGCGCGGGCTCGGCGCGTCGTGGGCGGTGCGCGACGGCCACTGGAAGCTGCTGGGCAACCCCCGCGACCCGAGCGAGAAGGCGCCGTTGACCGAAGCCGACCGCCGGTTCCTGGTCAACCTGGCCGAGGACGCCACCGAGATGACCAACCTGGCCGGGAAGCACCCGGAGGTGGCCGAGCGGCTCGAAGGGCTGCATGCCGCGTGGCTGGAGAGCATCGATTAGATTCACGTTTTCACTGGTCGGCCGCCGAGGACGACGAACCGCAGCAGGACGCCACCGCCGAGGCCGGGCCGATTCCCGGGGCGTGAGATGACCTGAGCCGTTGCGGGGCGTTCAGCGACCGCGGCGAGTTCCTCGAGGTGCCCGCGTTCGACAGGGGGCCGCTACTCGGCCAATTCGGCAAAATCGCACTAATCCGAACCACCCCTATAAACCGAATCTCCTGGTAGGCATTGAGCAGCGGCTGCACGACCGATCGCGGCCGGAGTCTACCAATAAGGGGGGTATCGATGAAGAGAATGATCGTGTGTGCGTGCCTGGCATCCGCTCTTGCGGGGGGAATGGCCCAGGCCGCGCGGCCGGAGACGCCCGACGTGGCCCGAGCGAGCAGGTCGGAAACGCGGATTGCCGTGGGCGAACTGCAGCCCACGCCGGAAATGTGGTTCTACGAGCAGTATCAGCAGCAGTACGACGATCCGGCCGTCGCGGTGCGCCGGAAGGCCGAGCTGCGCGCGGCCCAGCGCCGAAGCCGCTTGGCGGCGATGCGCTGGTTCGGGTTGTCCAACAGCCGGCCGCAGGTGTCCAGCGATCCGTTCCATGGCGACTATTCGCCGCGGTGGACCTCGAACCACGGGCACTATCCGCTCCGCTGGGTCGGGCGCGGCCCGTCGGTCGTGATCATCCAGGCCGGCGATTAGCCTCGTCGCTCGGGCGCGGGGGTGCGTCCCACCGCGGCTAACGTCTTCCGGAACGCACCACGGAAGACCTCGCCGCGGTGCCGGCGCACGCGCCGTTCGAAGTGGGTGCGGTAGTCCATGTCGTGTTCGGCGGGGGTTTCTTCGACGGGAAGGGGCCCGTCGAGCCGGCCGCACGCCGCGAGGATTTCCAGCGAGTCGGCAAAGTATTCGGCCACGTCGGTCCAGAAGTGGAGGACGCCGCCGGGTTCGAGGACGCGCGCCACGTCGCGCGCGAACGACGGCCGCATCAGCCGGCGCTTCCGGTGCCGCTTCTTCCACCAGGGATCGGGAAAGTAGACGTGCACGGCGGCGAGGGATTCGTCGGGCAGCCAGTCGGCGAACAATCGCAGTGCGTCGCCGGCGACGACCTTGGCATTGGTCAGGCCGCGCTTGGCGAGTCCGGCGGCGGTGAATTGGGCATACTTGTGCCCCACTTCGACGCCCAGGAAGCACCGGTCGGGGTGGGCGGCGGCCGCGGTCCGCAGGAACAGTCCCTTGCCCGAGCCCACCTCGACCTCCAGCGGCGCGTCGCGGCCGAACAGCGACGGGGCGGTTGCCGGCCGCGGCACCTGCTCGAGTTCGAGCAGCCAGTCGGCCAGCTCGAGGTTTGGGTCGATAGGGCGGAGTGCGCGCCGGCCCATGAGAACCCCCTACTCCCGGGTGTCGTCCCAGGTGCCCTCGCGGGTCGGCTCGCGGCGGGGAGGCTTCGCATTTCCGACCAGGGCGCCGAACAGGGGCATCAGGACGAGTCCGGCCACGAACCCACCTATGTGGGCCCACCAGGCCACACCCTGCGGGTCGCCCGCCTGCAGGGCCTGGTGCCCGGCGAGAACCTGGCCCAGGAACCATACGCCCAGCACCACCACCGCCGGCACCTGGACCACCGTGATGAAGATGAACAGGAACACGAGGGTGTGGATGCGGGCCCAGGGCCACGTGATGAAATACGCGCCCAGGACGGCGGCCACGGCGCCGCTGGCCCCGATGACCGGAACCGTGGCGCCGGGGTTGGTCAGCCAGTGGCAGCCGGTGGCCAGGAGCCCCCCGCCCAGGTACAGCACGATGAACAACGACGGCCCCAAACGGTCCTCCACGTTGTTGCCGAACAACCAGAGGAACCACATATTGCCCAGCAAGTGCCACAATCCCGCGTGCAGAAACATCGACGTGACCAGCGAAAGGAGGATCGCGCCCCGGTTGGGGGGCAACTCGACGTGCCTGGCCGGAACGACGCGCCCGAAACGGTCTTCCATTCTCGGCGTGAACGGGACGGTGATCGGCTCCGGTTCGGCAAGCTGGCGGACGCGGGCGGGGATGAATCCGCGAGTGACGTTGAGCTGGCGGCGCTGGATCGGGCTGAGCTGGAGCGACCAGAGAAAGACCAGCGCGTTCAGTCCGATGATGCCGAAGGTCAGGACGGGCGTGCGCCGGGTGGGATTGCCGTCATGGAGCGGGAAGAACATGGCGTGGTATTACGCACTATCGGCCGTGAGCAGGTCGACGGGCAGGCTCATTCCCTTGACGATGCCTTCACAGACCAGGTTGCGGCCGACGAAGCACTGGAACTCGGAGGTCATGATCTGCCGGCGGTGCTTCAGCAGCTTCGCGACGACGACAAACCGGTCGCCCGGCCGGACCACCCCCCGGAAACGCACGTCCTCGAGCCCGGCAAATCCGACCATGCCCTCGAGCAAATCGTACTTCTTGCAGTAGTACCCGGCCACCTGGGCAGCGGCCTCGCACATGATCACGCCGGGCATCAGGGGCATTCCGGGCATGTGGCCCCGGGCCCAGAACTCATCCGGACCCAGGTCCTTGTATCCGACCACCACGTGCCGCTTGGCGTCTTCGTGACAGATGGCCGTAAGCTGCTCCATTTCGAAGCGTTGCGGGTTGTAGCGGCGAATCTCGTCAATATCTGCGACGACCCGGTCGAGGTCGTAATCGGCGAAGTCGAGGATTAGCGGTTTCTTGGCCACGCCCGACTCCTTATCGGGTTAAGGGTGCCTGAGTCATCCGCCCCGGCCCGGCAGGCGCGAACCGCCCTGCCGAAGACCGAGGCACGAAGTAGTATCCGGGACCGCGGTCGCGCTTACGTGCGCACGGCGTGCCGTTTGCGCTTGCGAGCCTGGCTGTTGGCCGGACGTTTCCCGTGATTGGCTTTCTTGATCTTGTGCTGTGGTTTCGCCATGGTTCCGTGCGGACCGGCTGTTCGCCGTCCTCAAAGGTTTGTTGCCGGCGTCATGGGGACGGGGGCCTTTCACTCGAGGCACCCCTCCATCGGGCCAGGGCCATCCAGCCCAAGCTCTAGCCCCGGTAACACCGGCTGAAAACCCATAGTGTAGCAGGCCCGGCGCCGGTGGGGAAGGGGTTGAGCGCCGGGTGCCGGGTGCCGGGTGCCGGGTGCCGAAGTCCATTTCGGCAATGGGAGGCCCGTGGCGAGGATGGGTGAGACCGAAATCGAAGCGTGGCGACGGAAACTGGGCGATCCGCCCCTGAAAGCCGTGGAAACCGAAGCCGCGGAGGATTGCCGCGCGGATCGTCCATTCCGTGCGGAATAACCGTTCCCGCATGGACTATCGCTCCTATCGGCAGGCCGGACGCCGCCGAAATTGACAAGAGGTGAAACGGGCCCGGGAGCGCGGGGGGCCGCGCGAAGCGGCCGGGGAGCCACGCGGCGCGGGGTCACAGGGGCAGGTCGTCGAGCGATTTGGCATCGAGCACGGCCAGCAGCAGCGCGTCGAGCCGGTCGGGCGATTGGATCCGGCGAACCCTCCGCTCCACCGCCGCGGGAAGCTTCCCGAACCGTTTCTCCAGTTGCAGGATCAGCGCCTTCTGGAGTCCCTCTTGGAGTCCCTCTTGGAGTCCCTCCTGCCGGCCCTCCTGACGACCCTTCTGCATCCCCTCCTGTAGGCCCTTCTCAATCCCTCTTTTTTCGTAAACGGTAATCACTTGTTCCACCTCCTCGTATTGCGGGTCGGCCGTCACGATATGCTCGAATTCCGTCTGCTCGCGCTTGGCCAGCGGCATGTACGTCTCCACGAAGTCCACCAGCAGGCTCTGCCGCACCGGGTCAACGGGAGCGCGGAGAATCAAACGCAGAAAGTCTGCCTTCAACCGCACCCGCTCCCTACGATTGTAGTCCATCTGCGCCATCAGGGCGATGTCCCCTCACTCGACCACTTCCGTCGTCACCTGCGCATGCAGAGGCTCGGGGTGACGCCGGCTGGTCACCTGCGCGCCGAAGGTGTAATCGCCGGCCTCGTGGGTCTGCACGCGCACGCGGTAGGTAAGCGTTTGGTGCGGCTTGATTTCGGCGACCGGCGGAAACCGCACGATCTGGGCGTCGAACTCCGGCGGGTCGGCGGGCCCCATCGTACCTAGGCGAACCGGCGTCATCCCCTCGGGGACCCTGGCCGCCACCACCACTTGCTGGTCGGGCAGCATGCCGGTGTTGACGACCTGGATGACATAGGTCAATTCTCTTCCGGCGGCCACCATGCCGCGGAGGTCGGTCACTGTGAGGCTGAGGGTTCCGTCGGGTACTGTCTCGGGCGGGGGTTCCACCGGCGGGCGGATTTCCACACACGCTTCCGCCTCGCCTTGGGCCCCCTCTCTGGTAGTCACA
>SKJM01000290.1 GCA_007122045.1 Planctomycetales bacterium
GGCGACGGCGAGGGCTCCCGCGAACCGCAAGCGGCCAGCATCAGAACCAAGCACCCCAGCATGGCAATCGAGGCATACGTCTTCATCGTATTTCTCCTTGGATGACAAAAAAATTCAAAGACCATAGTCTGGGCGGCACATCAGGCAGGACCAGCCCCGGTAACCCTCCCGGCGACGCGGGCTCTGCAGGCGGCATTCGCGCATGTGGACGAAATCGAACAGGCGGCCCAATTCGTCGCGAATATCGTCCTTGGCGACTTGCGGGGGGCCTCCTTTCGCCCGTTCGCCCGCCGCGCCGACCAGGGCCAGATATAATGAGCCCGGCTGGGTCACCCGCCACAGCATGTCCAAGTGCCGGTCGAGGTCGTAATCGCGTACGCTGTGGTAGAAGCCGGCGTCGTAGATCAACTCGAAGGGTCCCTCTTCCTGGGCGAATTCGAACACGTCGTCCAGCACGAAGCGAACGGGCGCTCTGGCGCGCTCCGCTCGCAGGTGGGCACGCTCCAAGGCCAGCGGCGAGCAATCGACGGCGGTCACTTCAAACCGTTGTCGTGCCAAGTACACGGCGTCGGCCCCGCTGCCACAACCCAGCTCCAGGATGGTGCAGGGCTCGATGAGCCGCTCTTTGCCAATGATCTGCACCAGCTCGTCAGCGGGTTCGCTCGTTTCCCAAGTGGGGGTACCCATCCGGTACATGGCGTCCCAATCAGGGGCCTGGGCCGGACGGTTTTCCGGTACAACAGACATAGATTTTCTCCCGCGAACGTGTAACCTCCTATTGTCGCGCATCGGCCGGCGTTTGGCAAGGGGGACGAAACGCATTCCGTCCATCGGGCCGCGACGCACCGGGATCTTCCGTTTCCAGGTGCCGATCGCGGCAATGTAGTAGGCACACGCCGCTGTGCCGTCCCCAAAACAACGCAGGCTGCACCGGGATCTTCCGTTTCCAGGTACAGGTCGCGGCAATGTAGTAGGCACACGCCGCTGTGCCGTCCCCAGAATAACGCAGGCCGCACCTGGAAACGGAAGAGCCAGAAATGTTTGTTGCGCCGGTGAACATCGATCCGTCGCCTGTCGGCAAAAAACTCGGCATACAGCGGGGATATACTATACTTGGGTTGGACGGCGGCCGGTGCCTTGAGCGACTACAATGGGCTGGATCATACGGCTCATAGGAATGCATTCCAGGGCCGCTGTCCAGCTATCGAGTTTCTCTTCCGTCATTTCGCCCCTCGCCGGCCCCTATTCTCGGCGCGCATACGATGAGCAGCCTCAATCAACGGGCGGGTATCAACCCACCCACAACGGCAGAACGCCCCCATTCCCATGGGCGGAAACGGCGACGTTGGCCGGGGGTCGGGGGCCGACTCGCGCTCGCCGCGACTGCGGTACTGGCCCTGCTGCTACTGTTTGGGTTTGGGGCCAGGAGTGATGGCCGAAGGTCCTGGGACAACTGGCTGACGAATTTCCGATTTTCCGGCTTGGGTTCCCGCCAGGGCGGCGCCCGGACCCGAACGCAACGAAAGAGGCAGTTCGCCGATCCTAACCCGATTCCGGCCTATTTGGGCGAGGGGAGGGCCGAACTGGGCGACTACAGCGTCCGCGTGTTCGATCCCGTCACCCGGAGTACGCTGCGCACCGACTTCCGCCTGCAGGGCAGAACGAGCTTGGAGAATGAAGCGTCGTTTGAGCGGTTCATGCGCCGCAACCATCGGTTCTTCCGCGAACAGGTGGAAGTCGTTCTCAGAACGCATCGCGGGCATGAACTGACCCAACCCGACCTGAACCTCTTAGGCCGGAAGATCGTCGCTCGGGTGAACCGGTCCCTCGGCGGACGGGTGCTGGAATCGGCGGAAATCAGGGATTTTTCCGTGTACGAGTCGGTGGACCGTTCGGGATTCATCCCTTGGGAGGGGCAGGCAGACCCAGGAGTGCCGTAGACTGTTTCGGGCGAACCGTTTACAATGGGTATTTGATGCCTAACCCGCTTTGCTTGGGCGAGCGCTGGCGCTTGTGCAGCTTGCCCTGACTACCGAGCCTGCCTGTGAGCACCGCGTTGCCCTGTTTTACCGACTATGCCACGCGCTTTCGAGCGCCCGTAGATGCCGCACTCTCGGCACGATGCCCCCACGCCGAGGGGGCACCGGCGCGGTTGACGGCGGCCATGCGGTACGCCCTGTTGGCGCCGGGCAAACGGCTGCGGCCGATGCTTACCCTGCTGGCCGCCGAGGCCTGCGGGATAGAGCCGGAACGGGCCATGCCCGCCGCATGCGCCGTGGAGATGGTGCACGCCTACTCGCTGGTCCACGACGACCTGCCCGCCATGGACGACGACGACTTGCGGCGCGGGCGGCCGACGTGCCACAAGGAGTTCGACGAAGCGACGGCCATTCTGGCGGGCGATGCGCTGTTGGCCCTGGCGTTCGAGGTGCTCGCCACCGAATTTCAACCGCCGGAAACCGCCGTGGCCTGCTGCGCCGCGTTGGCGCGGGCGGCGGGGCGCTGCCAGTTGGTGGGCGGGCAGGCCGACGACATGCACCCCCCCCACCCCAACCCCACGGACCCCGAGGCCGCACTCGAGACGCTCGAAGCCATTCACACCCGCAAGACCGGGGCGTTGATGCGGGTGTCGCTGCAGCTTGGCGGCTTGTGCGCGGGCGCTTCGGCAAAACAGCTCGCGGCGCTGGACCGGTACGGCCGTTGCGTGGGGTTGGCGTTTCAAATCGCCGACGACCTGCTCGACGTGATGAGCAATGCGCACGCCCTGGGCAAGAGGGTGGGCAAGGACGCCGCGCAGGGGAAGCTTACCTTCCCCGGCCTGCTGGGCATTGAACCGAGCCGCCGACGCGCCGAGCAACTGATCGACGACGCTTGCGAGGCGCTGGTTCGCTTTGGGCCCGCCGCCGATGGGCTGGCCTCGCTGGCCCGGTTTGTCTTGGAAAGGAATCGCTGATGGACAGGCTGCTTTCGCAAATCAACTCGCCGCACGACTTGAAGCCCTTGCGCCTGAAGGAACTCGACGCACTGGCCGAAGAGATGCGCGAGGCCCTGCACCGGCTGGCGGCGACGCGCACGGCCCATTTCGCGTCGAACCTGGGCGTGGTCGAGCTGGCCCTGGCCCTGCACACCACGTTCGATTTCTCCCGCGACCGGCTGATTTGGGACACCGGCCACCAGGTGTACGCGCACAAGCTCATTACCGGCCGGTACGACGAGTTCATCACGATGCGGGCGAAGGGCGGACTGATGGGCTATCCCAACCCGGCCGAAAGCCCCTACGACCTGTTCATGACCGGCCACGCCGGGTGCAGCGTGTCGGCCGCCTTGGGCCTCAAATGCGGCGACGAGTTGGCCCGGCCCGACGAAAAGCGCCATGTCGTGGCCGTGGTGGGCGACGGCGCCTTTCCCTGTGGGGTGGTATTCGAGGCGATGAACCATGCCGGCGGGTTGAAAAAGAACCTGACGGTCGTGCTCAACGACAACAAGATGTCGATCTGCCAGCGCGTGGGCAGCCTGGCCGACACCTTGGACCGGCTGCGCCTGGCGCCCTTTTACACCGGCCTGAAGGCCGAAGTGCAGCGGATTCTCGGCCACGTGCCGCTGTTTGGTGACCCGGTCGAGCGGTTCGTGACCCAACTGAAGGACGCCGTGAAGGCCGGCCTGCTGGGCGGCATGTTCTTCGAAGACCTGGGGTTCCGCTACATCGGGCCGGTCGACGGCCATAACATCGCGCAGCTCCAGAAATACCTGGCCATGACCAAGAAGTTCGACGGCCCGGTGCTGCTGCACGTGGTGACGGAAAAGGGGCACGGTTTCGAGCCGGCGGCGAAGGACCCCACCCACTACCATACGCCGGCCCCGTTCTCGCGGTCGAACGGGAAGGCCGTTCCCGCGAAGCCTGGCGGCCCGGCCCCCTATACGCAAGTGGCCCGCGACACGATCCGCGACGCCATGCGGCGCGACGGCCGCGTCGTGGTCATCACGGCCGCCATGTGCCAGGGCAACATGCTCGAACCGGTGCGCGACGAGTTCCCCGACCGGTTCTTCGACGTGGGCATTTGCGAGTCGCACGCGGTGAGCTTCGCCGCCGGCCTGGCGAAGACGGGCCTGCGGCCCGTTGTCGACATCTACAGCACGTTCCTCCAACGCAGCTACGACCAGGTGTTCCAGGAAGTGTCGCTGCAGAAACTGCCGGTGCTGTTGATGCTGGATCGGGCGGGCCTGGTGGGCCCCGACGGGCCCACGCACCACGGCGTGTTCGACCTGTGTTACCTCCGCCCCTTCCCGAACCTCGTGGTGATGGCGCCGGGCGACGCGTGGGACCTTCGGGCGATGGTCGACTGGGCCCTCAGCCGCGACGTGCCGGCGGCCATTCGCTACGCGAAAGCCGCCGCCCGGCATATCGAACGCCAGCCCGCGCCGATCGAGCGGGGCCGTGCCGAAGTGCTGCGAAGCGGCCACGACGGCACGATCGTCGCCTGCGGCTCCGTGCTTCCCGATTGCCTGGCGGCCGCCGAGCGGCTGGCCGGCGAAGGGATCGAATTGGAGGTGATCAACGCCCGGTTCGTCAAGCCGCTCGATACGGCGACCCTCCTCGGCGCCGTCGAGCGGGCGCCGTTCGTACTGACGGTCGAGGAGGGGCAGCTTATGGGCGGGTTTGGCAGCGCCGTGCTGGAGGCCGCCGCCGATGCCGGCGTTGAAACCGCCCGGCTCCGGCGACTCGGCATCCCCGACCGCTATATCGAGCACGCCACCCGCAAGGAATTGCTGGCCGACCTTGGGCTCGACGCCGACGGCATCGCCGCCGCGTGCCGCGAGTTGGCGGCCGTGCCCGTCAGCGGAGGAACGGCCTGAGTTTCGCGCCGGAAATAGGCGTCACCTCGAACCCGAGCGGCGGAAAGCCACTTGGCGCAGCGTAGGATGGACATTCCTGTTCGTCAGCGGCACGACGGACAGGAATGTCCATCCTACAGGCAAGTTTCCCAAGAAGCGTTGTGCATGGGATTGAGCATGGACACTGCATCGCCCCCGATCCAGCCCGTTCCGCCGCTTCGAGCCGTTCTGTTGGGCGCCGGCCAGCGACCGAACGTGTTACCGGAGGCCGATCGGCTGCGGCCGCGGATCGAGCGGTACGCCCGCATCGTGGCCGAAGACTTCACCGGCACGACCGACATGTCGGCCGAGGA
>SKJM01000087.1 GCA_007122045.1 Planctomycetales bacterium
CGCAGGGCCGCCCGCGAACACGCCCGCAAGGTCGCCCCGTGAATGGTTGGCGGATTGAACTCCTGAGCAAGGGCCACCAGGGCGACCGGTTCGACTGCGGCGAGGAGAGCTTGAACGTTTTTGAGCGCTTCAACGGCACGCCAAGAGGCGTTCATACGATCATAATCATGTTTCGATTTGGTCGAGAACCCGGCGCGCGTCCGCCTTACTCAGCTTCTTCAGGTCTCGCCTGACCGATGCCTTGTACTTGATGCTATAGGCCAAGCGAATTCCTCATATCCCGCGAGGAAATGACCTGATCGGAAGGATCGTGAAGCCGGTCCAGTGCGATTTGCGCGTCGGCGTAATCGTCCAGATACGCCTCGATGGCCTTCTGGATGATGAACGACTTAGGACGCTCCGCATCTTTTGCGACCCCCGCCAGTTTCTCGGCGAGCGAGTCGGGAAGCCGCACGGAAACAGTAACCATATGTCACCTCGTGTAATTGTCCATGGTACATCGCACCACAGCGGCACCTCTGCATCAACCCTCAATAGGATAGAAGCCCTGCCAACGGCAACAGGATGACGGCCATCCTGTTCGCCTTCCTCGCCGGACTGGTGGCCAGCGCCGCCGTCCGGTCCCAGTTATCCCCAGCAAACGCGGCGCGTCATGTGCTGTTCTACGAGTCGTCGATGACTTCATCGAGGGGCTTGGTCCTTCCGGCGTCAAGATCGCTGCGAACCCGCTTCAGGACGCCGTCCACCCGTCCGCCGGGTTGGGAATCGCCCCGCGCGCTCGCGACTCGTGGACGGCTTCCAGGATGTCCTGTGTCGTGGCATTGGTCTTGATGCCAGGAACATCAAAGGGAGACTTCTGCGGTGTCTGGTAGGTCACGGCGAATGTCTCCCCGCCTCGACGAGTAATCAATACCTGCTCGTTCCGGGCAGTGTCGAGAACCGTCGCCAGAGCCTGGCGGGCCTGGGAATACGTGAAAACCTTCATCGCTCACTCCACGAGGTGAATGCTCAGTTCGCGCGCTATTTGTTTCATGCCCCGGTCCAGTGTCAGCAATGGCAACCGCAGGCTCAGGGCGCACTCAAGAAAGTAGGCATCATAGGCGTAGATGCGGGATCGAACGGCCAAGTCATTCGTACAATTGTACGCAATCAAGTGGCGTCGGTCAAGCTGCTCCCACCCCGCCGCGCCCCGCGGAAGCGGCGGTTGTCGGCGCGCTCCTCGCCAATCCAGCCGGCAATGGTCGCAGCCGCGCCGTCGACGGGCAGCAGGGCGGGCTGCTTCTCCCAGCGCCATTTCGCCTCGAACTGCCCGTCTTTCAGCCCCCGCGGGCCGATCACCACGCGCAGCGGGATGCCGATCAGGTCGGCGTCGTTGAACTTCACGCCGGCCCGGGCGTCGCGATCGTCCATGAGCACGTCGACGCCGGCCGCCTGCAAGTCGGCGTACAGCCGGTGGGCCGCCTGCATCGTGGCTTCGTCGGCCTTCATCGGTACCAGGAGCACTTCGTACGGGGCAAGGGCCACCGGCCAGATGATGCCGTGCGCGTCGTGGTTGGTCTCGATCAGGCCGGCCAGGATGCGGTTGACGCCGATGCCGTAGCAGCCCATGATGATCGACCGCTGCTGCTCGGCCTGGTCGAGGAACTTCGCGCCCAAGGCCTCCGAATACTTCGTGCCCAGCTTGAACACGTGCCCGCCCTCGATGGCGCGCCGCTCGGTCAGCTTGCTGGAGCAGCGGGGGCAGGGATCGCCGTCCTGGGCGTTGCGCAGGTCGGCGAAGTGCTCGGCGGTGAAGTCGCGGCCGAGGTTCACGCCCACCACGTGGGCGTCGGCCTCGTTCGCGCCGGTGGCCGCGTTGGCCATCGCCCGCACGTCGTAGTCGGCGTAGATGGGCAGCTTTCCGTCCAGCCCCACCGGCCCGGCGAACCCGACCGGGGCGCCGGTTACCTGCTCGATCACCTCGGGCGGGGCCAGCGTTAGTTCCGCCGCCCCGGCCGCGCGGCGAATCTTCCCCTCGTTCGCCTCGTGGTCGCCGCGGATCAAAACGGCGATCGGCTTGCCGTCGGCCTCGTAGATGAGCGTCTTGATGAGGTCGCGCGGGCGGATCTTCAGAAACGCGCTCACCTGCTCGATGGTGCTTGCCCCCGGCGTGGCCACCTTGCGCAGTGGCTGCTTGGGCAGGTCGGACGGCGCGCAGTCGCGGGCGCGAATCTCGGCCCGCTCCTGGTTGGCCGCGTAGCCGCAGTCGAAGCAGTGGAGCACGGTGTCCTCGCCGTTTTCGGCGGGGATCATGAACTCGTGGCTGGCGTCGCCGCCGATCGGCCCGGTTTCCGCCTCGACCGGCAGGTATTCCAGCCCGCAACGGTCGAAGATGCGGCAGTACGCCGCGTACATCTTCTCGTAGCTTTCGTTGAGCGACTCGAGCGACGGGTCGAAGCTGTAGGCGTCCTTCATCAGGAATTCGCTGGTGCGCATGACGCCGAAGCGGGGCCGTTCCTCGTTGCGGAACTTCGTCGAAATGTGGTACAGCGTGATGGGGAGCTGCCGGTAGCTGGAAATGCGGTGGGCCACCAGGTCGGTGATGACCTCCTCGTGGGTGGGACCCAATGCCACGTGGACCTTCCTGCCCGGCCGCTGCAAGGTGAGCTTGACGAGCACGTCGCCGAAGGCGTCGACCCGGCCGGTCCGTTCCCAGAGCGAGAGGGGCGACATCGACGGCATGAGCAGTTCGACCGCCCCGGCGGCGTCCATCTCCTCCCGCACAATGCCCTCGGCCTTCCGCAGCGCCCGGAGGCCCAGTGGCAGGTACGTGTACGCCCCGGCCATCACCTGGCTGATCATGCCGGCGCGGAGCATGAGCACGTGGCTGGGGATTTCCGCCCCTTCGGGCGTTTCCTTCATGGTGGGAATGAACGAACGGGTCCAGAGCATCGGAGTTGGGCCTTCGGGCAGAGACGGATCGAGGGGCGGGGCCGGTCGGCGTCTCCTGCCGGCACGCCCGGTGGGCGGGGAACCCGCCGCGAAAACTGCATTCTACCCGATACGCCCGGTTTCCGGCAAGCCGGGCAGCGGGGGGGCCGCCAGTGCGGGATGCGAGTTGCCCGCGTTTCCGGGGGCCTACTGCCCCCTTGCAGTATCTGCTATCGTAGGACTCGCCGATGGCAATGGAACGGCGAGGGAGCCGGTCCCAGCTATTTTCATGGCAAAAAATACGGGGCAAAAAAATAGAGAGGTCGCTGGGAAAGGGAATCCCTAGGCCGAATGTATACTTTGCCGGTGCCAATCCCATGCCCGTCACGTTTCGCGTTCCGATTCGCCGTCTCTCGCAAACAGAGTTCGGCGAAATTGCCTATGAACTCATGGGGCACGTTTTCGCCATCCACGGCGAAATGGGCCGATTCTTCAATGAGAACATCTACAAGCAGGAGTTGGCCCGGCGGATGTCCGCAGTTCGCCTGGAGGAACCGATTCAAGTCGTCTTCGGCTCGTTCCGCAAGGCGTATTTCCTCGATGTGCTGGTTGCCGAAGGCGCGCTGTTTGAGTTCAAGGCCGTCGAATCGTTCGCCGGCCGGCATCAGGCACAGTTGCTCAATTACCTCCTCTTATGCGACCTCGCCCACGGCAAGTTGATCAACGTCCGTCCCGACGCAGTCGAGCACGAGTTTGTGAATACGCAGTGGCGATACGTGGACCGGCTCAAGTTTCAGGTCGACACGGAGCAATGGAACCCCTCGTTGCCCGGCACCGCTACGTTGCAGGAGTACTTGATCGCACTGCTCCGCGACCTGGGCGTCGGGCTTGAAACCGCGCTGTACGAGGCAGCGGTCGTCGATTTCCTCGGCGGACCCGACCGGGTGGAAACGGACATCGCCGTTGTCGTCAACCACCAGCAGGTGGGCCGGCAGCGCATGCGTCTGATTGGCCCCGGGGTCGCGATGAAGATCACCGCATTCGAACACTCCCGTGACGGCTTTGAGACGCATGCCCGGCGACTGCTTGCGCACGTCGACCTGCACGCCATTGCTTGGATCAATATCGCCTTTGGCCAAGTCACTTTCACAACCCTAACAAGATAATTCCCCATTTTTTTGCCCTTCATGTTTTTGCCGCTGCCTTCCCTGCCCGTTCGCCCCCTTGTGCGGCCCGCCAAGCGACTGTAAATTGAGTGGTTTGAGTGCAGCCGCGTTCACCCCCCCACAAAGGCCCTCCATGCCCCGAAAATTCGTCAACCAGTTGAGCCAACAGGAAGCCGTCGACGAGGTGTTCGTCGCGTCGGGCAAGCAGTTGCGGCCCAACCGGAACGGAAACCTCTACCTGCAGGTCGAATTGTCCGACCGCACGGGCTCCATCGGCGCGCGGTTGTGGAACGCCGACGAGGCGATCTACCAGTCGTTCAACGACGGCGATTACGTGCGCGTGCAGGGCAATACGCAGTTGTTCCAGGGCGCGGTGCAGATGATCGCCCGGCGCATCGAACCGGTCCTGCGCGAAGAGATCGACCCGGCCGACTTCGAGCCCGAGCCGGCCGTCGACGCCGACCGGATGCTCGGGCGGCTGAAGGAGCTGGTCCGGGGCATCGGCGACCCGCACCTGAAGACCCTGGCCGAGTGCTTCCTGCTCGACGAGGAGTTTCTCAGGCGGTTTACGCTGGCGCCGGCGGGGACGAAGCATCACCATTCGTATCATGGGGGGTTGCTGGAGCATACCGTGGGTATGATGGAAGCGGCCGAGCGCATCGCCCCCTGCTACCCGCAGTTGGACCGCGACCTGCTCATCGTCGGGGCGATGCTGCACGACGTGGGCAAGACGCGCGAACTGGGCTTTCAAGGCGGTCTGGAATACACCGACGAAGGGCAACTCGTCGGCCACCTGGTCCTGGCCGTCGAAATGCTCAACGCCAAGGTGGCCGAGGCCGAGCGGCTGGCCGGCGAGCCGATTCCCGCCGAAACCGTCTTGACACTCAAACACATGCTGCTGAGCCATCATGGCGAGTACGAGTACGGCAGCCCGAAGGTGCCCATGACCCTCGAAGCCCTCGCGCTGCATTGCCTCGACCTGCTCGACTCGAAGCTGAACGCGTTCGAGTTGATCATGCAGGCCGACCCGAACACCGACAGTCCCTGGACGACCTATCAGCCCACCCTGGGACGCAAAATCTACAAGGGAACCAGCCATGGA
>SKJM01000280.1 GCA_007122045.1 Planctomycetales bacterium
CGTATGGAACAGGGCCAGGGCGATGGCCAGGTCGCCGCCCAGGTCGTTGCTTCGAAGCGCCTCGGGCAGGCGGTCGGCCAGCCACATGGTCAAACCTGCAAACAGCGGAAAAACACATAGCATCCATGCCACCCCGATGACGTTGAACAGCAGGTGGGCGCGGGCAGTCCGTTTGGCGTTGGCGCTGGCGCCCAGCGAGGCCAGCCACGCGGTGATCGTGGTGCCGATGTTCTCCCCCAGCACGATGGCGGCCGACATGTCGAAATCGATCCAGCCGTTGGCGGCCAGGGTAATGGTGACGGCCATGGCCGCCGAGGACGACTGGAGGCACACCGTCAGGACGGTTCCGAACACGACAAACAGCACCAGCGAGAAGAACCCATAGCCGCTCAGCGCGGTCACGAGGTGCTGCACCCGGGTGGCGAATTCGGGGTTTGTGTCCATAGCCTGGTGGATGTCGGGCACGGTCGCCCGGAGCAGGGAGATGCCCAGAAAGACCAGGCCGAAGCCCACGAGCGCTTCGCCCACGCTGCGGGGCCTGCCCCGGCCGATAAACAGGATGGGGATACCGATGCCGACCAGGGGGAGGGCGATTTCGCCCAAGTCGAACTTCGGAACGAAGGCAATGATCCACGCCGTCAGGGTCGTGCCGAGGTTGGCGCCCATAATCACGCCGACCGCCTCCCGGAGGGTGAGCAAACCGGCATTGACGAAGCTGACGGTGATGAC
This sequence comes from Planctomycetales bacterium, assembly GCA_007122045.1. Lineage (GTDB taxonomy): Bacteria > Planctomycetota > Planctomycetia > Pirellulales > Thermoguttaceae > PWXP01. Next base: position 730 of record SKJM01000280.1, read on the forward strand.
CGTGGTGACCGAACTCGACTGCATCAGGCAGGTGGTGAAGAAGCCGGTGAACAGCGCGGCGAAGCGGTTCTTGGTCATCGTGGCCATGATGTGCCGCATGCGCTCGCCAGCGGCCTTCTGGATGCCCTCGCTCATGACCTTCATCCCGAAGAGGAATACTCCGAGACTGCCGAGGATCGTCAGGAAGATCAACATACAAGCAAGCGCGAGGGGGTTCATCGGTGCAGGAACGCACTTGCAGTGGAAGCGGCGACAGGCCCTGTTGGAGTCCCGGCTTTAGCCGGTTGGAAAAGCCGCCCAAAGGCGGGACTCCAACCCGCTGCGAGTCCGTCCCTGCACCCGGGGGGCGACCGGCCCCCCCCACGGGAGGTGCAGGCCGACAAACGGGTACTATTGCGACACACGAAAACGTGCTATGGGTTTACCCTTCGAGCCGGCCGCCGTCAAGGCACCCCGGCGGTGTGCCCGGCGGTGTGCCATTACCGTCTGCCGCCGCCCCTGGGTTTGGCGGCTTCGGCGTTGGACTCCCGGTCGGGGAACCGGACTTCGCGCCCCTCGGCGTCGAAGCACTCGACCACAAGGTGCTCCGGGGGAACGCCCTTGTGGCCGGCAATCTGCACCTTCATCCCGCCCTCGGTTTCCAGCCGGGCCAGTTCGTGCCGCTTGTTGTTGTTCAGGTAGCCGGCCACGTCGTCGGCCACGTTGACCACGATCCGCACGATCGGCGGCCGCTGGCCGGCCAGGATCAGCAGGCGGACCACCTCGAGGCCCATGCTCTCGGGCGTCTTGACCACGCCGGCGCCGCCGCACCAGGGGCAATCGGCGTACACGCTCCGCTTCAGGCTGGGGCGGATGCGCTGGCGGGTCATCTCGACGAGGCCGAACGGGCTGGTGCGGAGGATCTTCGTTCGCGCCCGGTCGCGCTTCATCGCGTCGCGCAGCGCCCGCTCCACCCCCCGGCGGTGCTTCTCCTTGCGCATGTCGATGAAGTCGTTGACGATCACGCCGCCGAGGTCGCGCAGGCGGATTTGGCGGGCGATCTCCCTGGCGGCCAGCAGGTTCATCTGGTAGGCGCTTTCCTCGGCCGAGTCGTCGGCGCGGAAGCTGCCGCTGTTCACGTCGATGGCCACCAGGGCTTCGGTCTGGTCGATGACGATCGACCCGCCCGCCTTCAGCGGCACCGTGCGCCGGTGGATGCCGGCAATCTCCTCGTCGAGGCGGTACTTGTAGAACAGCGGGTCTTTTCCCTCGTAAAGCTGGAGGCGATGGACGTACCGGGGCATGACCAGTTGGAGGAACTCCTTCGCCCGCTCGTAGGCCTGCGGCTCGTCGATGTAGATGGTGTCCAGGTCGCCGGTGAAGATGTCGCGGATGGTGCGGATGATCATGTCGCTCTCTTCGTAGATGTCGACCGGGGCCGGCATGTTTTTGATCCGCCGCACGATCACCTTCCAGAGGCGCACCAGGTAGGCCATGTCGCGCGACAGCTCGCGCTTGGTCCGGTCGGACCCGGCGGTGCGGACGATGAAGCCCAGCCCCTTCGGCGGATTCAACTCGAGCATGATCGACCGCAGCCGGCGGCGGACGTCGTCGTCCTCGATCTTGCGCGACACGCCGATGCGCCCCAGGGCGGGCATGAGCACCAGGTAGCGGCCGGGAATGCTGATGTACGTCGACAGCGTGGGGCCCTTCGTACCCATGCCTTCCTTGATCACCTGCACGAGCACCTCGTCGCCGCGGCGGAGGATGTCCTGGATGGGCGGCTTGAATCGGGGGCGGGCGCTGGGGCGGCGGGGGCGCGGGCGCGGCCCCTCGTCGACCGGTTCGTCGTCGACGTCGACGTCGTCGGGGCTCCCTTCGCGGCGGGCGCGGCGGCGCCCACTGCCCGGCTCGTGCACGTCGGCCGGGTCGTATCCCCCCTGGCGGAAATATTGCGGCTCGACGTCGCTGATGTGCAGGAACCCGTTGCGCCCTACGCCGAAATCGACGAAGGCCGCTTGAATGCTCGGCTCCAAATTGACGACGACCCCCTTGTAGATGTTCCCAACGTAGCTGTCCTGATTCGATCGTTCGATGTACAGTTCCTCGAGGGCGCCGTCTTCAACGATGGCAATGCGGCACTCCTCCGGCTGGGAAACGTTGATCAGCATTTCCTGCTTCATGTTCGGTCTTTCTTGTCCGGCGAGAGCGGCCGGCACGGAAACGATTCGCCGAGGGCGCGGCCCGCGGGGCGCGCTGCAGGGGTCGGGCTTTTCGGGCGGCGCGCATCATGGGACCTCCACGGCGGTTCGCACGACCCGGGCGCCTTCGCGACCGAGGTCGGGGCGTCCCAACGCAGCCAGCACGTCGGCCGGCGTAACGCCCCCGCTCGGGGGCACTAGGAGGCGCATCGAGAGGACGCCGTTGCGAAACTCGAGGTGGTCCAGCAGCGGCCGGACATCGACCGCCGCCCGCCCCCCCGGTCGTTCCACCGGAGCCGACGCCGACGCCAGCAGGCGCTCGACGCCTTCGGCCACACCCGCACACCGCTCCGGGGGCAGATGCACCCGGTAGCGAAAGGCATGCGGGCGGGCTTTCGGGGTCCCCGGCGGCAACACGTCGAGGCGGCGCAGGCGGAAGCCCGCCGGCGCATGCCGGAGTAGCCGCTCGTGGAGCGCCTCGGTAGTCTGGGGGGTCGAAAGTTCCAGCTCCATCACCTCGTCGAGTCCCTCGATGCCGACCGCCAGCGGAGCGGGGAACATCATCCGCGGTTTCGGATGAAAGCCCTCGCTGAAGCCCAACGGCACATCGGCGCGGCGAAACCAGCGCTCGAAGCACCGCATGACGTCGCGGTGCCCGACGAAACGCAGGTCGCCCTGCTTGCTGAATCGAATACGTACACGTTGTCGAACCATGGCTCGACATGCCCCGCCGCCGCCGTTGGCGGCGGGGCAGCCTGTAACAAAACTCGCGCCCGGGGTCGCACCCTGCCGTTCGGCCGGCCGGCTCCAGGCACCCAAGACAACGCCCCGACCCGCCGGGCCGGCACGCTGCCACCATTGTTTTCACTGCACTACAGTCCCAATTCGGGGACGGCTTTCTTGAGTTCCTCCCTGAGGAAGCTCTTAATGTCTCGGGCGTTTTCCATCACCATGGCCCGCTCGGCCGCGGCCCGGCACTGCTCCATGGAAACGCTGCGGCAAACCCGCTTGATTTCCGGAATCGCACTGGGAGTGACGCTCATCCGGCGCAACCCCAGTCCCAGCAGGAGCATGGTGTAGATCGGATTCCCGCTCATCTGCCCGCACAGGTTGATCGGCTTGCCCGCTCCGTCGGCGGCTTCGATGGCTCGCGCCACCAGCTTCAGCACGGCCGGATCGGCCGAGTTGTACAGCGACACCACGTCCTTATTGCTCCGGTCGACGGCCAGGGTGTACTGCACCAGGTCGTTCGTGCCGATGCTGAGGAAATCGACCTCCTTGACGAAGTGGTCGATCATCATCACGGCGGCGGGCACCTCGACCATCATGCCGATCTGCAGGTCCCGGTCGAACGGCACGCCCTTCTCGTCGAGGTCCTCCATGACGTCGGCCAGCACCATCTTGGCCTGCCGGAGTTCCATGAGCGTGGAGACCAACGGAAACATGACGCGCACCTTCCCCAGCACGCTCGCCCGCAGGATCGCCCGAAGCTGGGTGCGAAACATCGGCAGGTTCCGCAGGGCCAGGCGAATGCTGCGCAGCCCGAGGAAGGGGTTGCGTTCGTCTTCGGGGGGGCGCAGGTGGGGCACTTTGTCGGCCCCGAGGTCGAATGTGCGAATGATGACCGGCTTGTCGCCCATCGCGCGTACCACCCTGGAGTAGGCTTGGTGATGCACGTCTTCGGTGGGCTCGGTGGCGCTGCCCAAGTACAGGAACTCGGTGCGGTATAGCCCGATGCCCGCCGCCCCCCGGTCGAGGCAATGCTCCACTTCGTAGGGAAACTCGATGTTGCCGAACAGCTCGATCGACACGCCGTCGGACGTTACGGCGGGCAGATCGCGGAGCGTTTCCAGCCGGGCCGCCAGGGTGGTCTTCTCCTCGACCTCGTGGCGGTAGCGGGCGAGGGTTTCCTCGTCGGGCTGGAGCACGACGACGCCCTCATCGCCGTCGATGATGACCGTATCGCCGCCGGAGACCTCGGCCAGAAACGGGCCGATGCCGACCACGGCGGGAATCTCCAGGGCCTCGGCCACAATGGCCGTATGGCTGCCCGGCCCCCCCATCTCCGTGGCGAACCCCCGGACGAACTTGCGGTCCAGGTTGGCCGTCTCGCTGGGAGTGAGGTTGTGGGCGAGGATGAGGACGGGCGAACTGAGGTGCGAGAGCCCCTCGCGCCGGCGGCCGAGCAGGTGACGGAGCAGCCGCTTCTCGATGTCGAAAATATCGTAGACCCGCTCCGCCAGGTAGGAGCTTTCCA
>SKJM01000621.1 GCA_007122045.1 Planctomycetales bacterium
AGCTCCTGGAGGGCGGGGGATACTTCCCTGTGTTGCGGCGGGGATGGGGACCGTCCCCTCCGCTCGGCCACGAGGATGGCGTTGGCGCGCCCAGGGCGGTCGAGCCGGTCGGCGAGCCAATCGAGCGGCACGTAGGCGTTCCGCGGCAGGTGCTGGATGGCTTGCAGTCCGAACCGGCCGAGGCCCTCGTTCGGCACGACGCCGGCCACCTCCAGCCGCGCGGTGCCCACGGTCTCGTGCCGCCGGCCCAGCGGGTTCTCGGCGGGGATGTCGCCCGGCTGCGGCAGGCGCAGCAGGACGGCGTCGCCGGGCTGCACGCCCAGCGCGCCGGCCGCCGCCCGGTTGAGCACCACCTGGCGCGGGCCGGGCAGAACCGGGGGCTCGCCGCGAGAAGCGGGCGGTCCGCTTTCGCCCGCCCCTTCGCCCAACTGCCAGAACCGCTCGTCGCACCCGACCAGGTTCACGTCGTTGACGCGCGCCGGCCGGTCCGGATCGGGGTTTTCCAGGCTGGCTTCGAGCAGGATGGCCGGCACGGCGGCGTCGAAGGCCGGCGGGAACTCCGGCGCGGCGGCCAGTTCCTCGGCCAATTCCCGGCGGAAGAACCGATCGCTCACCAGCACGTGGTCGATGCGCCCCAGCCGGTCGAGCACCAGGAACCGCAGGCTGCCGCGCATCGAATCGCCCACCAGCAGGGCGCCGGTGAGCACCGCGGCGGCCACCGCCACCCCGGCGGCCACGGCAAGGTGCGTGCGCCAATAGTGGCGAAGCGAGGCGAGGATGAGCCGGAGTTCCGACATAATGCAAATTCTACGCGTCAAGCGGCTTCAAGGTGCCGTCGTCCAGTTCAAACTGTTGCGCCATCAACCCGGCCAGCCGCTCGCTGTGCGTGACGACCAGCAGGATCATCTGTTCCTGCTCGTGCAGTGCCAGCAACAGTTCCCCGATCCGCCCCGCCGTGGTCCGGTCGAGGTTGCCGGTCGGCTCGTCGGCCAGCAGGACGGCCGGGCGGCAGATGAGCGCGCGGGCCAGGGCCACGCGCTGCCGCTCGCCGCCGGAGAGTTCGGCCGGCCGGTGTTCGAGCCGGTGGCCCAGCCCCACCCGGTCGATCAACTCGCGCGCCCGGCCGGTACTTTCCGCCGAGGTCGCCCCGGCCGCCACGGTGGGCACCAGCACGTTTTCCAGCACCGTGCATTGCGGCAGTAAGTGATGGTCCTGGAAGACGAACCCGATGCGCTCGTTGCGGAAGGCGGCCAGGCGCGGCTCGTCGAGCCCGGCCGGATCGAGCCCGTCCAACAGCACGCGGCCCGAGGTGGGATGCTCCAACGTGCCGATAATGCTCAACAGCGTGCTCTTTCCCGACCCGCTCGGCCCGACGATCGCGACCGACTGTCCGGCGGCGGCGGCGAACGACACGTCGCGCAGCACGGTGAGCCGGTCGGCGCGCGTCGGATAATCCTTGGCAATATGTTCGACTTGCAGTTGGGCCATGGGTCGAGGGGCGGTGCTGTGGTGTATCGTTTCAGGGGCCGGCTGGTGACTGGCTTCGGTCAAGCGGCGCTATTTTCAGGGAAAGACGATGGCCGAACAATGGACCTCTCCCCCTACCGCCCGAAGGGGGCTGTGCCCCGCGAACCGTTACTGCCGGGCCGGGCGTCGGCTAGCGCCCACTTCCATTATATTCCATTTTGGCCCGGGGAAAGGGCGCTGCCTTGCCACGTTCCACGTGCACGACCTGCTCGTGGTCAGTCGCCAGTGAACGGCTCGGTCGCAGTTCTCGAAAAAATCGCGCCAGGTTGGTCGGAGGCTGTCCAACCGCATCGGTATAATGAAATCACGGCCGGCGCGGCGAGCAGGATAGCGACGACCGGCCGAGAATTCCCCGGCTGCCAGGGGGGATTGACACGTCGGTTATACTGTCGGCTATTTCGGCAAGCGACCGGCGCCGGGAAAAGAAACGCCCGAACGTTCGCGGCGGGGACTGTCCCAATTTTCGCGGCGGCGAAGGTATTCCCTCGTGGATAACGTCATATTCGCCGCGAAAATGGGACTGTCCCCTTCGGGTGGCCGGGGGACTGTCCCCTTCGGGTGGCCGGGGGACTGTACCCTTCGGGTGGCCGCACGCTCCGGCCGGCGCGAGCGTCGAAAATGCCCGAGAACCCCGACCGTTCCGCTCACCATTTCGCACAACCCAAAAGGAACCGAGCCATGAAAACCGCCAAAACCGCCGAGTCCTCCAAGACCGCCGAAGCCGCCGAAACCGCCGAAGCCTACTCGCAAGTGATTGCCAAGACCGCCGGGATGGTCGGCGACCGATCGGTCCAGCGCCTGGCCGCAGAGCATGGCCTGCACGTCCTGGACGTTACCTGGGAAGACACGGCCCGGTTCGACTCCTCGGCCGTCGGGTCCAACATCAGCGACATGACCATCCAGATCCAGCACTAGATCCCCGGCACCGACCGCTTCGGCCTGACCTGCATGCCGGTCATCCGCTACCCGAACTTCACCGATCTCAGCGGCGACAAGGCCACCAGCAACGGCGTTGTTTCCGAAGCCGACATGGCCGACATCGCCGAGCAGGTCGGCCGCGTGTACCGGCAGGCCGACTACGTGGGCAGCCTGGTCATCGACGGCCCGACCGGCCGTCCCACCGAGCACTCCGGCCCCCACTCCGAACCGCCCGACTGGTGGGACACCTTCTGGGCCCGCCACCTGCAGAACACCGGCCAAACCCGCGCCCAAGCCCTCGCCACCCTCGAAAAGCTCCTCGGCCGTCGCCTCCACACCGCCACGCTGGAGGAGGCGGAAGCGGCGTTTGGGAAGGGGGTACAGGGATGAGCCAACGATTTGCAGCCGAATGCTTCGGTTTTTAGCACTTCGGCCTCCAGGTGTACGCTAAGCCAATGTAGTAGGCACACGCCGCTGTGCCGTCCCCAAGCCAACAAGCAAAGGAGTTTGCGCCGTAACTGTTCAGCCGAATGAAGTGGCGCGGCACAAAGAGGAAAATGGGAAAAGCAACCCCCACTCCAGAGGGTAGGTTGACAGCAATATCCGGTTTCGCGACCATGGTGGGTAGCTGCCGGTTTGCAGCGGTTCGGCCCATTGTGGAAAAGGCTTTTGGCCTGTGGTTTGATGTGCCCATCGGCGCTCATATGTGACGGGAGTACATGCGATGGATGACAGCGGCCCACCACGAATGGCCGCAAAGCAACCGACATCGAAGAACAGAATCCTTACTGGAGGCATGACCTATGGAAGTCAACCCCGAAAAGCAGAACATCAACAGGCTGTTCTCGACGACGAACTACCACATCGACTTCTACCAGCGCGAGTACAAGTGGAAGGACGATGAAGTGAAGCGGCTGATCGAGGACATCTTCTACCACTTCGAGCAGTCATACGCCAAGCACGCCGACCTCGACCCGACCGAGGCGAATGTCGCGGCGAACTACTCGTGGTATTACCTGAACACCTACATCACGAACAAGACGGACGGACGCATCTTCGTGGTCGACGGGCAGCAGCGGCTCACCACGCTGACGCTGATGCTCATCGCCCTGTACCACATGTGTGCCCCGAATCGCCTCGACTCGCTCGAATTGCGCGATTGGCTCAAAGCGAAGATCGTGGGAATTGGCGTGGGCGGAAAGCGGCAGTTCTGGATGGCCCACAGCAAACGCGAGCCCCTGATGCAGGCGCTCTTCACAGGCGATACGCCCGCGGCAGACATGATCGACGACGGCATCACGGCCCGGCACATCATCGAGAATTACGCGCTGATCGACAAAGAGCTGTCAGCCCGGCTACCGACCCGGCACAAGCTCGAAACGTTCGTCTACTACTTCCTCTGCATGGTCGTCATCATCAATCTGGAAGTGGCCCGGACCGACGTGCCCATGGTGTTCGAGGTGATCAACGACCGCGGCGTGCGGCTCCAGCCTTACGAAATCCTCAAAGGCAAGCTCCTCGGGCAGATCGACAAGGGCGAGGTAAACGATTACGCCGACATCTGGGACGCCTCGCTGCACGACCTCGAGGCCCGCGCTGAAGACGAGGTCGATACCTTCTTCCGCACCTACCTGCGCGCGCACTTCGCGGACACGCGCAAGCAGGGTCAGTCGTTCGACGGGCCCTACCACCGCGCCATTTTCGACTCGCCGTGCGAAGATGCGCTCCACTTGAAACGCAACGCCCAAGGTGTCAAGGCGTTTCTCAAGGGGCCATTCCAGTACTATGCCCGCCTGTTTCTCAAGGTTCGCCGTCTTGGCGATGACCCCAACTCGGCCATTCCCGAGTGCTACTACAGCTCGCAACTGAACCGCATGGACGGCCACGTCATGCTGGCGGTTGCTGTATGTGGCATCGCGGATCCCGAGGAGGATGCCAAAATACGCGCCGTCGCCAGGGCATTCGACCGCGCCTACGTCATGCTGCAACTGAACCGCGCCTACGACAGCAACCAGTTCCAGGAACTGCTGTACACCCTCCACCCCCTGCTGCGCGGGTGCCCCAGCGACGACATCGAGCGCCGCGTCGACGAACGCATCCTGGCCGAGATCAACGACCGCCGCAATACGAATGCCGCGTCGCTGCTATCGTACGCCCAGTTCAAGCTGGTCGGCTACGGCGACTTCAACACCCGATTCCTTCGCTACTTCCTCGCCCGCATTGAAGCATTCATCGCGGCCGGCCTGGGCAGCAATCTTCACGATACACTGTGGAACTACGTGTGTGGCGTCGGCCGCGGCAACGCCTACCACGTTGAGCACATTCTTTCCCGCAACGACGAAAGCCGAGAGCGATTCCAAGGTGCGGACGGCCAGCCCGACGAGGCGTTATTCGAGACCGAACGGAATCGGTTCGGCGGCCTGCTCTTGCTGAAGGGCCAAGACAACCAGTCGTCGGGCAACGAGCCCTACGCCGACAAGCTTCGCACCTACACGGCCAGCGCCCCCTACCTCGCCCTCCCCATATCGCGCCCCCTCACCCTCCGCGGACGAAGCCCGCCTCCACCTCCGCCGCAGCTGGGATGACCCCACGCGTTCGAAGGTCCGCCACAGCTTCCAAGAGCCTTTCCAAATCCTCCTCGCTGTGCGTCGCCATCAGCGCGACTCGGCGCACGTAGGCTTGGCCCGTGTCGATGGCGATCC
>SKJM01000005.1 GCA_007122045.1 Planctomycetales bacterium
CCGGCGCCCGTACGACCACGCCCGGGACTACACCGGCGAGGCCATCTACCCGACCGTGCAGGCGCTCAAGGACTTCCTGCCAACGTGGTCGGAGGGCAAGCTGCGGATCGCGCTCGACCTGCACAGTCCCTATATTCGCGATGATGACATCTTCTGGGTGCTCAACCCGGACGAGCCGTACCAGGCGAACACGCGCGCGTTTCTGAGCGTGTTGTCGGATGTCCAGCAGGGACCGCTCACCTACTCGCCCGCCAACGACCGCCTCTGGCCGACGAGCTGGGGCGATCGCGAGAAGACGAACTTCGGATGGACCCGGACGGTGCCCGGCGTGCAGGTGTCCGCGGCGCTCGAAATGCCCTATTCGACGAATGCCGGAATGCAAGTGACGCCGGACAACGCCCGGGCATTCGGTCGGGATATCGCCGCCGCGGTGCGGCAATACCACCGCAGCACCCTAGCCATCGATTTTGGCACCGCCACGGGCGATGGCCAGCCCGGCTACTCCAGGTTCAATCGCACCAACGGCGAGCGCGGTGAGACCTCGAGTCCGCAGTCGGAGACCTTTGCCACCATCTTCGGTACCGGAGGTACGGTGACCGTCTCGCTCCGCGCCATGGACGGCAATCTTCAGTGGCGCGATCGCGGTGAGGTGACGAACCACCCTCTGGGCGACATGCTGGAAGCCCTGGTGGCGGGGGTGTTCGGCGGCCAGTCGGGAGGCGACCTGCAGATGACCCTCTCGGACCTGGAGGCGGGCTCCTACAAGATCACGACGTACCATCACGATCCCCTCACCATCGAGGGGCGGATCAACATCCACGTGCAGGATGCTCTGGGCTCCCATGCCGACGTGGTAACCGACCTGCTGCAAAGCGCCGGCTACGATAATCCCGACGTGGCCGAGGCAACCTTCCAGTTCGTCGCCAACGGGACAGACGACATCGTGATCACGTTCGACCAAACGGGCTACTCGGAGCATGAATACGGCACCCCGGCGGCCGTGCTGAGTGGATTCACGCTGAAGCGGGGCCCCTGAGTTAGACAAACCGCCACGGTACCTGACAAGCAGCCGTGCACTTCACTCGATCAATTGGTGACATTGAAGCCCTGTGGAAACAGATATTCGAAGCAATGAACCGCTAACATCTGTTACCACAGACAGGATCACAATAACGGTGAATCCGGATAGCCTCTTACATGGAACGGCGCCATGAACACGGAGCGGCCAACGGCTACAAGAAGTTGGGCCGGCAGCTCGGGCTTGCGATAGAACGTTACTTCCACATTTGCTTCCGCCCGTAGGAGACCGATAATGCAGCGCTCTCGACACGGTTTTACGCTCGTTGAGTTACTTGTGGTCATTACGATCATCGGCATCCTGATTGCGCTATTGCTGCCGGCCGTGCAGGCGGCTCGGGAGGCGGCGCGGCGGTTGCAGTGTGCCAACAACCTCAAGCAAATTTCACTGGCCGCACACCAGCACCACGAGCAACACGGGGTCTTTCCCTCGGGCGGATGGGGATTCCTGTGGGTGGGTGACCCGGACCGCGGCACCGGGCCCGACCAGCCGGGCGCCTGGGGATACACCCTGCTGCCCTTCCTGGAGCAGACGGCGCTGCACCAGTTGGGCGCCGACGGCGATCCCAAGACGATCACCACCAAGCAGAAGGAAGGCGGTACCCAGTTGGTCCAGACGCCCTTGTCGGTCTACACCTGCCCCTCGCGCCGACAGCCGGGGGCGTGGCCGGTGCTCGATCGGCACAACTGGCCCAACCAGCACGGAACGCTGGGCGGCCTGAAGCTGAACGCCCGCACCGACTACGCCGCCTGCGCCGGCGATCCCCCACTGCCCCACGATATGGGCGGCCCCAACTCGCTGGCCATCGGCGACGGGTGGACCGCCGCCGGCACCTGGCACCAGAATTATTCCTACCCGTACTCCGTCGACCCGGGCGGGATCTCCTTCATCCGCAGCCAAATCGACATCGCCCAGATCCGCGACGGCACCAGCAACACCTACCTCATCGGCGAGAAGTATCTCAGCCCGGATCATTACTTTACGGGCGAGTGTGCGGGCGACAACCAGAGCATGTACAGCGGCTACAACCACGACAATCACCGCTCGGTTCGAGCCAACTACCCGCCCATGCAGGATCGCCGCGGCGCGGCTCTTCCGGAAAACTTCGGCAGCGCCCACGCCGGCAGTTTCAACATGTCGTTCTGCGACGGTTCGGTGCGTTCGATCAGCTACGCGATCGACTCTGAAACCCACCGCCGGTTGGGCCTGCGCAGCAGCAACCTGCCGATCGACGCCAGCAAGTTCTGACCTCCCGGAAATGCGTAAACCCTAAACGAACGAGGAGAAACCTTATGAACGTGCATTTTCCATCGGCACTGAAGTCTTGGAGTTACGCGATCGCCGCAATCACGGTCGCCGGTCTGCTATCGTGGGCAGGCGCGCCCTCGCCGGCCGCCGCTGAGGCGGAACGGAACGTGCTCGGCGGAACCGTGGCCGGCGCGCCCGCCGAGCGGATGATGGCCCGCTACCTGCTCGAACGGGTGAATGAACAATTGACGCACCACCGGGAGCAGATGCTCGAAAGGACCGATCCCGACGACATCCGCCGCTGGCAGCAGCAGATGCGGGCGTGGTTCGTCGACGCGATTGGCGGGCTGCCCCCGCGCGATACGCCGCTGAACGTACAGATCACCGGCACGGTCGAGCGCGACGGCTACCGGGTGGAGAGGGTGCTCTTGCAGTCGCAGCCGGGGGTGCACGTCACCGCCGCCTTCTTCCTGCCCGACCCGCAGCGCCACGAGCCGCCGTATCCGGCGGTGCTGGTCGCCTGCGGGCACAGCCGCAACGGCAAGGCCCTGGAGGTGTACCAGCGCGGCGCCGCGCTGATGGCGCTCAGCGGCATCGCCGCGTTCATGTTCGACCCGATCGACCAGGCCGAACGCATCCAGTTGCGCGACGAGCGGGGCCGGCACCGCGTTTGGGGCACCCAGGCGCACAACGCGCTGGGCGTCGGCGCGATGGTGCTGGGCAACAACACGTCGCAATTCATGATCCACGACGCCCTTCGCTGCCTCGATTACCTCGAAACCCGCCCCGACATCGACGCCGACCGCCTCGCCATGGCCGGCAACAGCGGCGGCGGCACGCAAACCTCGCTGGTGATGGGCATCGACGACCGCCTCAAGGCGGCCGCCCCGTCGTGCTACATCACCAGCTTCGAACACTGGCTGGCCCTGCTGGAGCAGCGCGGCGACGTGCCCGGCGACGCCGAGCAGAACGTCGCCGGCCAACTCGGGGCGGGCCTCGATCACTGGGGCTTCCTCGTTATGCGGGCACCCATGCCCGTGCTCGTGTGCGCGGCGCAGCGCGATTTCTTCCCCATCGCCGGTACGCGGCAGTCAGTCGACCTGGCCCGCACCGTCTTCAAGCGCCTCGGCGCGCCCGAACGGATCGACCTGGCCGAGACCGACGCGCCCCACGGCTGGCAACAGCCGCTCCGCGAGGCCACCGTCGAGTGGATGCTCCGCTGGCTTACCGGCGAAGAACGCACCGTGCGCGAGCCGGACGACCTGCGGGTGCTCACCGACGCCGAAATCCGGGTGACGCCCACCGGGCAGGTGCTCGACCTGGAAGGGGCGCGATCGGTGTACGACATTAACAACGACCTGATGGAACGCCTCCGCCGGCAGCGCGAAGCCGCGTGGCAGGAGCACGAGCCCCGCGAGATGCTCGGCGAGGTCCGCCGCGTGACCGGCATCCGAAAGCTCGCCGATCTGCCCGCGCCCGAACCGCGGCAAGTGGGCAGCATCGCGCGGGACGGGTACCGGATCGACAAGCTGGTCATCGAGCCCGAGCCGGGCATCGCGTTGCCCGCCCTGGCGTTCCTGCCCGACGACGGCGCCGAGGAGGTCGTTCTGTGGCTCGACGAGCGAGGCAAGAGCAGCGAGGCGTCGCATGCGGAAATCGAGAAGCGCGTGGCCGGCGGGCAGGCCGTGCTGGCGGTGGACCTTCGCGGGCTGGGCGAAACGCGCAGCGCGCAGAACCACTGGTACGGCCCCCGCAACGGCCCGTACGGCGCGAACGTGGCCGTGGCCTACATGCTCGGCCGCTCGTACGTGGCGATGCGGGCCGAAGACGTGCTGGTGGCGGCCGGGGCGGCGCGGGCGCTTGTGGGCGAGGAGGCCGCCGTACACCTGGTGGCTCGCGGCGGCCGCGCGGCCGTCCCGGCGCTGCACGCCGCCGCGTTGGAGCGCGCGGTGTTCGGCACGGTCGACCTTGAAGGCGGCCCCGAGTCGTTCGAACAGATCGTCGCCAACCCACTGGCCGCCGACCAACTCGTCCACACCATCCACGCCGCCCTGACCGTGTACGACCTGCCGGAGTTACGCGCGGCGGTCCGGTGAGAGCGGCCGGGAACCGTCGCCGCTGCGGCTACACCGGAACGCCCGATCGGCAAATGCGCTGCATCAACTCGCACAACTCGCGCGGCATGCAGACGGCCCGCAGCAGGCACCCCGGCGGCGTGCACGTCGTTATGGGCGATGGGTCGGTCCAGTTCATCAACGATACGGGGAAGAAAAGCGGACGGAAGTCTTTTTCTGGTTGGCGGCTGGTGGTGGCTTGCGGTGAAATAGGACCATGCCTCGCCGTGCCCGTTCTATCGAAGGCGGTCTGGTTTACCATATCCTGAACCGCTCCAATGCGCGGATGACCTTGTTCGAGAAGGACGAGGATTACGCCGCCTTTGATCGCGTGTTGGAGGAGGCGCACGAGCGGGAGCCCTTGCGGGTGCTTGCCTACTGTGTGCTCTCGAACCACTGGCATAGGGTCGTTTGGCCCAAACGCGGAGCCCACAAGCAAGTTTCCGAGTTCTTACGTTGGCTCACGCGAGAGCTGGATGCGTTGCGTCGGTGCGTCCGTCGGGGGCAGCCGTATGGGACAGCGGCATGGTGCCAACAGACCATTGAGCGGCTGGGCCTTGGTTGGACCATACGTCCCCGCGGCCGTCCCCGGAAACAGACCCAAGGACCTAAAACGACTCCCGTCCCCTTTTCCTGCCCTGACGTGTGCGAGACGGCGCTCCAGCGCGATTCTCTGGACGCACACGACGCAATCTGTGCCGTCCAC
>SKJM01000278.1 GCA_007122045.1 Planctomycetales bacterium
AGGCGTTCACGGCGATCACCAAGGAGCTTTCGACTACCGGCATGGCGCTGGTGCTGACCGAGCCCCGCGCGTTGGACGAGGTGATCGTCGGCGTGCGGTGGGAGGGCGACATGACCTACCTGCGCGCCAAGGCCAGGCACCTCAACCCCATAGGCGGCGGCTTCTACCAGCTCGGTCTCCATGTCACGTCGGTCGTCCACCCCAGCGACTACCCACAGCTCGACACGGTGGATGTCTGACCGGGGTGGCGATGCAAGTCAATGCCTGGCCGTGCGGAAACGCCCGCCGCCTACCAGGCCCCCCTGCCCGCCCAGCCACCGGCTGGTTAAACTTGGGACGGATTTGCTTTCGAAGGCACCGCCTCGATAACCGCGTGCTTCCACCCTTGGCGCCCCCGTCCATGGACCGCGAACCGTCCACGACCGACGTTTCGGAACTGCTGCGCCGGGCCCGGCAGGGCGATACGGCGTGCCGCGATGCCCTCTTCGGGCTATGCCGGAGCTACCTGGGGTTTGTTGCCCGGGCGCAGGTCGAAACGTGGATGCGGCGAAAGGTCGACGCCTCCGACCTGGTCCAGCAGGCCCTTCTGGAGGCCCACCGGGGCTTCGGCCAGTTTCAGGGCGAGACCGAGAAGGAATGGCTTGCGTGGTTGCGGGCCATTGTGCGGCACAACGCGGCCGACTTCGTGCGCCGTTACCGCGGCACGCTGAAGCGCAAGGCCCAGCGCGAGGTGCCGCTCCGCAACCCCGCCGACACCCATCCGGTCGGTGCGCCCGAGCCGGCCGCCCGCGACGCGACGCCCAGCCAGGAGGTGGCCCGGCTCGAGGACGAGTTACGCGTCTCACTGGCGCTGGAGCGGCTGGCGCCCGACCACCAGGAGGTGATCGTACTGCGGAACCTCGAGCGGCTGCCGTTTGCCGAGGTAGCCGAGCGGATGGGCCGCTCGCGCCCGGCCGTGCAGATGCTCTGGATGCGCGCCGTCAAGAAACTCCAAGAGGCGCTGGGGGAAGAGCCCAAAGCGTAGCCGACGTCAGAACCGCGCGCCCTTACGGCCGCTCGACCACCCACCGTTCGAGGTTGCGGGTCTGGGGGTCGAACGCCGCGCCCAGCAGCAGCAGCTCGCGGCCGTCGGCGGTGTACTTCTCATGGTAGCGGCGCTCGTGAATCTGTGCCAGGGCGTCTTCCGCCGTGCCCTGTCGTAGGGAATATCGGCAAAGAACACCCGCAGGTGCCGGAACAGCCCGTCCAGGTCGCCTTCGTTCAACGCCCGGCGCAGGTCGGCCACGTGGCTGGCCGCCAGTTCCTTCCGGGTGGCGGTGCCGTCGTCGACCAGACACCCTCAGTCTACCGGCCCGGGGCGGACGATGGTAGGGGCGGTCTTCACTCGCGGGCGGACCGACAGCCAGTCGACGCCCTGGAACTCGGGATCATCGATCTCGCGCACCTCCTCCGCGCCGCGATACGGGGCCATCGTGTCGACCCAAGCGATCCATTTGCGCAGGCTCAGCGAATCGACTTGCACGCCGTGGTGCTCGCCGCTGGAGGCCCGCTCAATCAGCCGGCTGCGGTACGAAAGGGCGGTCATCGGCGGCGGCGTCTGATAGGCTGCCGGGTCGAGTTGATCGTACCCTTCGACGTGGAGCATGTCGGCAATGCCGAACCCGGGCGGCGGGTTCTCCGGCTTCTCGTAAGGCCGTCCCCAGGCGGGCCGGCCCGTCAGTAGCATATACGGCTCCGAGAAAATGAGGAACCCGGGCCGGTCGGTGAAGTCGACCACCTCGCGGGCCTCGCCATCGCCCTGGTGGCACTCGCCGCAGTACCGGTCGAGCACCGGCTGTACGAAGCGGGGGAAGCTCACCGAGGCGTCGCCCCAGGGCGGCGGATCGATTGGCCGCGGCTCCTTCAACAGCGCCAGCGCCGGTTGCGACTCCAGCGCCGGCGTGCGGCTGTGCGACTCGTGGCAGCCGAGGCAGCCGCGCCGCTCGCCCGGCATCACGCCCGTGAAACTCCGCATCGTTTGCAGCGCCCGGTACTCCTCGTCGAGAAGCTGGAAGTGCAGCGGCTCGCCCGGCGGGGCGTAGAACGACACCGAGCCGTCCTCCTCGATGGGCACGGTGCCGAAGATGCGCTTCACCCCGTCCGACTGCACGGCCGAAACGACCGGCCCGGTCGAGATGTACGGCCGCCGATACCAGTAGGTATACGTCTTGTGCTCGATGTTCAACACGCGCAGGAACCGGGCCTTGCCCCGCAGCTCCGGCGGCGCGCCGTAGTACACGTTCCCGCTGTAAATGGCGCCCGGCGAGGGGTTGTCGCGCTCTTCCCGCGTGGGCCAGGCCACGCGGTCGGCGATGACCGGCGGGCGGGGACGCGGCCGCAGCGGGATGGCGTAGAAGATATGGTGCGCCCCCTCGTAAATCAGCTCCCGGTTGCCATCGGTATCCATCAGGTACAGCACAAACTTTCCGCCCCGGTTGGCCGAGACCAGGAAGTCCTGCTCGCTGAGCGGGTACGGCGAGTAATAGGCCGAGTACGCGCCGGCGGGCCGGTACCGGGGCGACTCGATCGGATCGACCGGCCCGTCGCCCGACTCCGGGTACGCCAACTCGGCCGTGACCTTGGTGATACCATCGGGGAAGTTGAACCCCTGGTCGGGATCGATGATGCCCACCGTGCCGGCGAACCAATTGTGGTGCGCGCTGCCGGTGAACATCACCCGCCGGCTGCCGGGTATCGCCCGCGCGTCTTTCATCAGGTCGGGCCAGACGGTCTGGTTGCCCCAGAAGGTTTGCACCTGGGTGCCGTCGGGGTTCACCGTCCACAGCCCCTGGGCGCGCCACAGCGGCTTGTCGGTGTATTCCCACCGGGTGTAAATCACCCGCCCGTCGTTCATCACCGAGGGCAGGTAGTCGGGCTCGTTGTTGCGCGAGACGAGGTAGATGTTCCTGCCGTCGGCGTCGGCCCGGGCCAGCACGAAGGCGTTCGTCGGCGGCATGCAGCGCACGTACGTATGCCCGCGGGTGGTGGAGAACATAATGTGCCCGTCGGGCAGGTAGATGGGGTCGAAGTCGTCGTAGGGGCCGTCGGTAAGCTGCCTCAAGCCGCTGCCGTCGATGCCGATCTCGTACAGGTGAAACGACTTCTCGTTGTGCGGCATGAAGCAGAAGAGCACCTTCGCGGCGTCGAACGACAGGTCGGGCCGCCAGAAATTGCCGTGCAGCGGGGCCTGAGGCGCCAATTGCCGCAGCGTGCCGCCGGGCCCGAGCCCTTCGAGCACGAGCAGCCGCCCGCCGGGCACCGACTGGTAGCCCAGCCGATGCCGCGTTTCGTGGTTCCACTCGCGGCCCTGGGGGAAGGGCCGGTCGACGAACAGCACGCGGTCGAAATCGATCACTGGGTTGCGGAACATGACGGCCCGCTTGACGTCGCGCACTTGGAAGTACAACTCGCGGTCGCCCTCGGTCAGGTTCGCAGCCTTCCGCTGAAGCTCGTCCAGTTTCGCCAGACCGTCAGCGAAGTCGACCCGGCCCGGGTGGCGCGATTCGATCCGCGCGGCCAGCTCGCGCGTGCGGACGATCTCGTCGCGGATGCGTTCCGGCGTGGGGCTCCCGGTTGAGAGGGGGATGTTCAGGTGCCATGTCCGGCCACCCTGCACGCGCATCGGCGACGTGTCCTGCCCCGCCTGGTGCAGCCAGTCGAGTTCCAGCGCCGCCCGAGCTTCCTCCTCGTCGAGGTCGCGGGTTTCCGGCGTGCGGGGCGAAACGTACGGGGCCACCGGCTCGTGGATGCGTGGGCGGAAGTCGATCCGGTCGCCCGCATCGAGCATCACGCGCACCCAGTCGGGCGAGTACACCGCCGCCTCGCCTTCCGACTCCAGCGCGTCCAGGCGCGCGGCGATGGCGCCGTATTCTTTCCACTTTTCGAGCTGCTCCGGCGTTTGCCGGGCCCACTGGTTCTCGGTGAGCGGCTTGTACTCCAGGAGCAACTCCACGAGCCGGCGGGCCGCCGGAAGCTGAAGTTCATTGCCCGGGGCGGATAGATGATCGGCCGGCGGCCGCTCGGTGTACTCGGTGAAGCGGGCCAGCGGCTCGGCGAAGTCGGCCGCCAGCCGCGCTTGCAGCACCTGGAGCAGCTTTGCGCCGGGCACGACCCGGTGCTCGGCCAGGTTCCGCCGCACGGCGGCCAGGGTCTCGGCGAAATCGTCGCTCCGCTCGAACACCTTCGCCAGGTGCTCGGCCACGTGCTTGTCGGCCATGGTGATGGCCTCGACGCCGTTGAGGTAGAGCCGGGCTACCTCGTCGGCCGTCAGCGCCTCGGAATAGATGCGCAAATCGTCCATCACGCCCTGGAGGCACTCGTTGCCGTTGGTCGAGGCGATACATCCGGGCGCGGCGCCTCCCGCCCGGATCCTACCCGGCCGGTGCAGTGCACCGATCTCGCTGCCGTTCAGATACACGCGCATCGTCTGTCCGTCGAACGTGGCCGCGCAATGGTGCCAACCGGTGCCGACCACCGCCTTGGGGTCGATCGGCGCGCGCAGTTCGACGTAGCCGTCGATGTTCAACCCGAGCGTCAGATGCCGCATGTGCTCCTGGAACGAGAACAGCACGCGGTCGCCCCCGTCTTCCTTGCGGAAGATTTCGTCGTACCGGTCGAACCGGTCGACCTGCACCCAGGCCGAAAAGCTGATCCGCTCGATTTCCGACAGATCGGGCTTGCCGTCGCCCTCGACGGCCAGCATGTGCCTGCCCGAAAACCGCATGGCCCGGCCGAACACGCCGGCGGTCCGGCTCCGTTGGCCGGCAAACCCCTCCCGCGGTCGGGCGTGGTACGCGTTCCCGCTGTGGTCGAGCACCGCACTCTGTTCGCCGTCGTCGAAGGTCCAGTAGGCCACGAGCGGCTTGTCAATGGCGATCGGTTGGATCGGCTCGAAGGCGAACAGGCACGCCGCCCCACCCAACACGGCGGCGAAAGAAACGAACACTGGGTGCAAACGCTTCCAGATGAACATGGGGAGGGCTCCTTCCGGCGGTTGAGTAGTTGGACAGCGCCACTTAGCCCGGACGGCACAACATGCAGTATCGCTGGCATTGCTCTCACCACTGGATATTGCGTTGTTTCCGCTAAGTGG
>SKJM01000216.1 GCA_007122045.1 Planctomycetales bacterium
AGGAAGCCGAGGGAGGTGAACGAGCCATCGGGCCCCACGGTTCCCGGCGGCATGATTCTGTTCCCCCGACGGACGCTGTACGTGCAGGGCGCCCTGGTGGTCGTCCTGGCCCTGGTGTTCTTCGGCACGGGGTATTTCATCGGGCGGGGAAACGCCACGCTCGAGTTGAAGCGGGACCACGAGGCGGCCTTGCGGGAGCGCACGCTGGTCGAGGGGCGCATCGTCTACCGCCCGGAACCGCAGCGGGTGGCCGGCGATGAGCGGGCCGTGATCGTCGCCTTGCCGGCCGGCGCCAAGCCCGACAACCCCCTATCCGTCCACGGAATCCGGCCCCAAGACCCCGACCCGCCGGGATCGCTCCCAAGCCTCCGGCTACTGGAAGAATTGGGCGGGGCCTACACGCGGGCCGATGCCGAAGGGCGCTTCGACCTGATCGTGCCCGACCGGGGCGACTACTACATCCTCGTCATCTCCCGAAATGTGGGCCGGCCGCGCGGCACCGATCCCGACGAGGCCGACCTGATGGACATCGGCCGCTTTTTCACCATGCCCGAACGGCTTATCAGCCGCTACGAGTACCGCTGGGCGCGGCACGAGGTTCACAGCGGCCTGCTGCCCATCGAAATCGACTTCGGGGAAGAGGCGGCGCCCTAACGGGGCTCGGCGGCGGCGGCGGTCCAACCCGCTATGGTCTCCTGGCGGAACAAGCCGAAGCGGTCCTCGGCAAGAGCCTGCCGCGCTGCGGCCAGAAGCCGCTGGTAGTAGGTCACGTTGTGCAGCGACAGCAGGATGGGACCGAGCATTTCGCGGGCGAGGAACAGGTGCCGCAGGTAGGCCCGGCTGTGGCGGCAGGCCGGGCAGGGGCAGCCGGCCTCGAGGGGGCGCGCGTCGCGTTCGAACTTCAGGTTCCGCAGGCGCAAGGGCCCCTCGCCGGTAAAGGCCAGGGCGTTGCGGCCGTTGCGCGTGGGCATCACGCAGTCGAACAGGTCGATGCCGCGGTGAACGGCTTCGAGCAGGTCTTCCGGACGGCCGACCCCCATCAGATACCGCGGCCGATCGGCCGGCAGCGCCGGCACGGTGGCGTCGAGCGTGCGGTACATGTCGGCCGGCGGCTCGCCGACGCTCAACCCGCCCACGGCGTAACCGTCCAGGTCGAGCCGCGTCAACTGCTCGGCGCACCATTGGCGCAGGGCGGCGTCGAGCCCGCCCTGCACGATGCCGAACAGGGCCTGGTCGGCGCGCCGGGCGGCGTCGCGGCCGCGCCGCGCCCACCGGACCGAGCGTTCGGCGGCTTCGCGCACGAGGCCGGGCTCGTTCGGCAGCGCCACCACGTGATCGAGCACCATGGCCACGTCGCTGCCGAGCGATTCTTGGATGGCCACCGCCCGTTCGGGCGAAATCGCCACCTCCCGGCCGTCGATGTGCGAGCGGAACACGGCGTGGTCTTCGGTAATGCGGGTTCGCTCGGCCAGGCTGAATATCTGGAATCCGCCGCTGTCGGTCAGGATGGGGCCGTCCCAGCCCATGAACCGGTGCAGCCCGCCCACCGCTGCCACCACATCCTCGCCGGGCCGGAACGCGAGGTGGTAGGCGTTGGCCAGCACCATTTGGGTGCCGGTGCCCCGGAGCGACCGGGCGTCAACGCCCTTGACGGTACCCTGGGTGGCCACCGGCATGAAGGCGGGCATGTCGACGATGCCGTGGGGCGTGGCGAACGCGCTGCGCCTGGCCCGGCCCTGCGAGTCGGCATGGAGAACCGTAAAGCGGAACGACGAGTTCGCCATTGACTGTCCATGCCCGCTGTGCGCGCCCGCCCGTGGCCTATTCCCCGCGAAGCTTCAAGCCCTCGAGGGCGAGCTTCTCGCGGACCTCGTTGAGGCTGGTGACGCCGAAGTTCTTGCATTCGAGCAGGTCGTCGCCGGTGCGCCGAACCAGCTCGCCCAGCGTGCTGATGCCCAGCTTGATCAGGCACTTGCGGGCGCGAACCGACACGTTCAGGTCGGCGATGGGCTTGTTGAGCACCGCCTGATCCTCGGCGGTGACGGTTTCAGGCTCGGGCACCTCGACGGCCTGCCGCTCGGCGGCGAACTGGCCCAGGTGCAGGCCCCGGGCGTAGAGCATGTCCTTGATCTCGACCAGACTCGTTTCGCCGAAGTTTTTGCTGGCCAACAACTCCGCTTCGGTGCAGCGGCACAGATCGCCCAGCGTCATGATGCCCATCTTCTGCAAGCAGTTCCGGCTGCGAACCGACAGCTCGAAATCGGTGACGGGGATGCTCAGCACCTGGCTCATGCGGTCGCGCTTCTTCTGCGCGTCTTCGTCGTAGTACTGATCGCTGGAGGCCTGGGTGTCCTTCAGGAACAACCTCGCCCGAGGATGATCGGGGAAGGCGTCCAGAACGCGCTGGAAACACTGGGCCGCCTGGTCGTACTGCTCGTGGTCTTCGTACAGGATTCCGAGGTTCAGCAGGGAGCCGACGTGGGCGGGAAACCGGTCGGCGGCCTTGCGGTACAGGTTCATGGCCTTGGTGTCGTTGCCGTAGCGGTCGTTTTCCGCAGCCAGCCCGAACAGGGCCCCGGGGTGGTCCAAGTCGGCCTCGACGGCCCGCTCGTACAGAGCGACCACTTCGTTCGGATTGCCGCCCAGGGCGGCCACCGTAGCCGCCCGTTGCGCCAAGTAGTCGGCGGTCTGCTCGATGGCCCCGGAGCACGCGTCGAGCACCTCGAGGGCGCCTTGCGCATCGCCCGCGTATCGCAAGGTTTCCGCCTTGCCCAGCGCGCAGGCATCGGCGTTGTAGCCGGCCTTCCGGGCCGCCTCCCAGCTTGCCAGGGCTTTGTCGAAGTAGTGCCGGGCGGCGTAGGCCTTGGCCAAGTAATAGTGGGCCAGCGCCCCCCCGTCGCCCTTCTGCAGCGCTTCGATCGCCGCGTAGTACCGCCCCAGCAGGTACAGGCAAACCCCCAGCCGCACGTAGCTGGCAGGGCTCGGGCTTTCCCGCTTCTGCAGCTCGGCGACCGCATCGCGCAGGGTGCGAAAGTTGCCCTGATCGTGGGCGATCGCCTGCTGCAACTGGTCAATCTCACGCGGGCCGAACGACCCGTCGTACAGGACTACCTGCTTCAAATCGAAGCCTTCCGTCTCCGGCATCGAAAGCAACTCCCAAACTGGTGAATCATCCGGGGCCGGCGGCCGCTACGGGTGGGTCACCCGCCGCTGGCCCATCAAGAGCTAAGGCGCCCCGCACCCCGGCGCAAAAACATGGCAAGCAAGCAATTTACCACATGTTCCCCCGCGCGGCAAGGGGGCGCCGCGGCCGGTGTTGCGGCCGGGCCTATGAAGGGTCGCGCACCACGGGAGCCGGAAGCCCGGGATCGATCGAACGCTTCGTCGCCGGGTCCCGAACGGCCCGCCATGTCGGCATCTCCCCGTTGCCCTCATTTCGGGGCAGCCTAACCTCCCCGCGCATACTGTCTCCCCCCACTTTGCCCACCAGCACCAGCCGTTCTTCGCCGGGCAGTTTCAGCGACAGCGTCAGGGTGTCGGCCTGGAGTTTGACGCCGTTGAGGGGCACTTCCCGGTCGCCGAAAAGCGCTTGGCCGCGGACCTGCTGGAACGTCTGATCGAGCCGCAGGGTGAACCGGCGGGTCTCCTCCGGACCGACCGAGATCAGGCCCTGCCACGCTCCCGACACGTTGGGGGGCACAACCCAGTAATAAAGCGTCCCGTAGCTGAATGCCTCGACCGGCTGCTCCTTATCGCGCGGCCAACCTTCGATGCCGTAATCGTAGGCAACGATCCTTGTGCCCGGCTTCAGTTCCTCGAGCAGCTTCGGCCGCAATCGAAGCGTGGTGCGGGGGAAGAGGTACAGCATGACGACGGTCGCATCGCTGATGTCGACCTCGAAAAAGTCCTTCTCGAGGAACCGGACGCGGTCGGCCACGTCGGCCTCTTCGGCCGCCTTGCGGCTCTTCTCGACCAGCTCCGAACGCAGCTCGACGCCGACTCCGCGGGCGCCGGCCTGCGTGGCGGCGGCGATCGGAATGCGGCCGTCGCCGGAGCCGAGGTCGTACACCACGTCGTCCTTGCCCACCTCGGCCAGAGCGAGCATCTCGGCAACCACTTCGTGCGGCGTTGCCCCGAACGGATCGATTTCCTGCCCGGTCCCCAGGGTGTGGTCGAACTCGAGGTCTCCCTGGCGGAGGGGATAGTCGGCCTCGGGAACGAACTCGGAATCGGGAGCACCGTCCGACCCGCCCGCCGCCGCTGAGTCCGGCCGCGGTTCCAATGTGTCCGGGCATAAGATCGGGGCGGCGTGCGCGGGGGGCGATAGCGCCCCCAAGAGGACGCACGCGGCCAATACACTTAAACCGATTCTGTGCACGATCATGGTGGGTTCCCCAGGATGTCCTTTCTCAAGATTCGCGTCAAGGTTCACCAATTCTAGCATGCTGCCGGGCACGCACGCCAGTTCCCAGTGTCGCCCGAATCGCCCCTGCTGTCAAATCCGCTGCGATGGGTTCCTCGGCCGACCGTCGCCGGTCCCGCGACTCCCCCAACCCGAGCAACCCGAGCAACCCGAGCAGGCCCTCGAACTCCTGCGGATGCTGTTCGTGGAGGCTGAGGAGGATACCCTTCCGCTTGAAGAGCCACGGCAGGGCCTTCCCCGAATGCGGCAGGTAGGCGAGTCGACGTTTCGATGTCGGATTCGGGGGGCGGGTTCCAGGTGAAAGCCAGCGGTGGGAGTCGAACCCACAACCCCCGCATTACGAATGCGGTGCTCTGCCAATTGAAGCTACGCTGGCAAGGCACGATGGAAAATGGAAACGCGCCAAAACATTCCAAGTGTACGGCAACACGGCCGCGGCGTCAATTCGGGGGCGTTCCTTTTTCGCAATCGGCCCCAGTAACCATTTATGGCATTCTCCCCCTCGGCAGGGGACGGGCCGTTTCCAGCGCTCGCCTTGGGCCCGGGCGGCGGTTCCTGCGGTCACTCGGGCGGGGTCGAGGCCACCCGCCGGTCAGTCGAGCCAGGGGCCCGTTCCGGCCAGCTCGCCTGTCTCGGTCTGCCTCCAGTCTCGTCCCGAATACATCAGGTCCAGGTCGGTCACAATGCAATCGGCCACCGCCCGAATGC
>SKJM01000040.1 GCA_007122045.1 Planctomycetales bacterium
ACCCGCCGCGTCCGCAGGCTCAGTTCTTCGGCCAGGACGAGCATCTTGCGGCGGCGGCGCAGGAAGCGTTTGCGGGCTTCGGCGCGCTGCTCGGGCGTGGTCCGCCGGCTGAGCAGGCGGAAGAAGTCGCGCCGGTTCTCCTCCGAAAGATGGTGGAGCACCGGCAGGTTCAGCGGCATTCGAGCCTGGATCAGCGCCTTGGTCAGCCGCTCGGTGAGCGAAACCTTGATGGTTCGATCGAACGGCAGCGCGCCCTTGTGCACCTTGGTCAAGACGCCGATGGCCATGCGCATGGCCATGGCGCAGCCGAGCACGGAACGGCGAAACCGCTTGCGCGTGACCTCGATCTTCTTGGCCAGCGCAATCTCCTGCTCGCGGGAAAGCAGTGGAATCTCGGCCATTTGGCCAAGGTACAAGCGAATCGGGTCGCTCGACCACTTGGCCACGTCGGGCGGCGGGGGCAGCAGCGGCGCGTCGCCGTCCGCCATCATGTCGCCCAACCGAAGCAGCATGCCGTTCGCCTCCTGGCCGGCGACGTCGGGTGCGTCTTTCTTCAACTTCGGGTCGTAGAACTCGCCGTCGGGCGGCTCGGTGACCAGATCGATGCCCTGCTCATCGAGGGCGATCAGTAGATTGTCGAGCTTGTAGGCGTCGACTTCCTCGTCGGGCAGATAGGCGTTCACCTCGTCGTAGGTGAGGTAGCCTTGGGCCTTGCCCTTGTTGACCAATTCTTGAAGTTCCTTGTCGAACAGGTCCATCGCGATGCTCCTTTCGCGCCCACTCCGGCGCACTGGGTCCATACAGGATGCGATCGCCCGGCCGGGACCCCTCACCCATCCGTGGGCTCGGTCCGGTCCTGCCGGTTGCGCGCTTGCTCGATGAGCTGTTGCAGGAGTGCCTCCTGCTGCCGCTCGTCGAGCGCTCCGTCGCGGAGCGCCGCGATGGCCGCGGGACTCCGCTGTTGGTCTTCGTATCGTTGCTTGGTGCGAAGGATCTCCTTCAGTAAGAGTACGGGATCGGCGTCGGAGGTGCCTTTCGCCCGCCCCCCCTCGTCCAATTCGACCAGCAGGTTCTTGATTTCCGCCTGCTCGAATTCCAGCAGGAGCCGATCGAAATCGGGCACGACGCCCGCGGCCATCAGCCGGCACGATGTTTCGTAAATACGGCGGCACGGCGGCGAGGCCAAGTGCTCGGCGGCGACGGCCCCGGCGGCGCGTCCGATCAACTCGGGATGGGCCACCAGCAGCTCCAGCAGCGCCCGCTCCCAGGGGACAATCCGTGTCGGGCCCGTCGGTCTATCCGGCCCCCCTCTCCTGGCGGGTGGCGTGGGCGTCTTGCCACCCCGCCCCCGGCGCAATTCGGTCAACCGCCGGCGGACATCCTCCTCGGGAACACGGAAGGTGGCAGCCAGCCGCTGCAAGACCTTCTGCTCACGGAACCGGGCCTCGGCGGTCGTGTCGTCTTTCAATCGCGGCGCCCGGGCGACGATCGCCACGAGGCGTTCCAGGGCCTCACTGGCCGCATGGATGTCGCGGGCGAGGTCGATCCCCTGCGTATGGGCGCGGAAGGCGTGCTCCAGCGCATCGACCGCTTCGCGCTGGAGCAGTTCGGCGAACGCGGCAGCGCCCTGCTCGAGGAGGAAGTCGCAGGGGTCGGTGCCGCTGGGCAGGGTGAGGATGCGAAGGTCGGCCTGCTCGGCCACGAACAATTCGAGCACTTCATTCGCCCGGCGCCGGCCCGCCTCGTCGCCGTCGAGCACCAGCACGATCCGATCGGCGAACCGTTTGAGCAGCCGCACGTGGTTTTCGCCCAGGGCCGTGCCGAGCACCGCCACGGCGTCTTCGAACCCCTGCTGATGGGCGACGATGCAGTCGGTATAGCCCTCCATCACCAGGGCCGTGTGGCTGCGGCGGAGGGCGTTTCGGGCCATGTCGAGGGCGTAAAGGTGGTTGCTCTTGGTGAATAGGGAAGTTTCCGGCGAGTTGACATACTTCGCCGCGTTCTCCGCGCCCATTTCGGGTAGGATCCGTCCCCCAAAAGCGATGGGTCGGCTTTGGGTGTCGCGAATCGAGAACAGCACCCGGCCGCGGAACCGATCGTACAGTTTGCCGCCGGCCGACCGGGCGATCAGCCCCACCGTCTCCAGCGTCTTCAGGCTAAACGGCGATTTCGACGCCCGCGATTGCAGCCAATTCCACTCCGGCGGGGCGAAGCCCAGGTGGAACCGCTCCAGGCTTTCCGGCGTGATCTGCCGCCGGTGGAGGTACCGCCGGGCGGGCTCGGCGGCGGGCGAGCGGAGCAGGCAGTCGTGGTACAGGCCCTCGGCCCAGGCCATGGCGGCGTAGAGGGTTCGCTTGTCCACCGGCGCCTCGCCGCCCGAACCGCCCCGCGGCTGCGGCCGGCGCAGGGAGATGTTCGCCCGGTCGGCCAGCATCTCCAGGGCTTCGCGGAATTCCACGCCTTCGATCTGCATGAGAAAGCTGAACACGTCGCCGCCGATGTCGCAGACCCAGCACTTGAACGACTGCCGCTCGGGATTCACCTGGAGGCTGGGCCGGCTGTCGTCGTGCCAGGGGCACAGGGCCACGTACTGCCGGCCTTGGCGCCGCAACTGGAGATACCGCCCCACCAAGTCGACAATGTCGGTGGCCTGGCGGACCTGATCCTTCACATCAAACGACGACGTCACCGTCCACTCCCCGGGGGGCAAGGGGGCTGGGAAGCGATCCTGCTTCGAGATACAGACGGGTAACTCCATTTACCACTCTGCCGGGAGCTGAGGGGGCGACGGCTCACGACGCTGTATTATGGGCACTCCTTTGCCCGCGCCGGATGCGCTCAGCGAATCGATGATTATAAGCCAGCGGCCGAAGCGGGTCAATAACCGATTTTTCGGAAAAGCCGACGGGCGAGTAGTGTGGGGGCAATGGGGGGGCTGGGCGAAGTTAGACCGTTCGCGGGGGGGGCTGGCCCAGTTTGAAAACGCCCGGTAAACTAGCGGCGACCGTTTCGCATTCGGGTTATCAACGATGAAAAGGATACCGCTATGACCATTGAATTCCGACGAGATGCCGCCTATGCCCTCGTCGCTCCTACCAGCATGGGCGTACGCCTAACCCCCGCGGATGGCCAACCGATGCACTGCGGCTCGAGCTTCATACTGCAGGCCACCAGTGCCGAAAGCAATGTGGCCAGCGTGGCGTCGTACCTGGGCTTGCCGGTGAAGGTGCTCACGGCGTTCGTCAAGGGAAGCCCGATCGCCCGATTTATCAAAGACGACCTCGCAAGCCGCCACATGAGCTACGAGGGGCCGGAGGTCGACCAGGGCGGTCCCTGGGGCTACCGCCACCAGTTCAACCTGGCCGACAGCGGCTTCGGCACCCGCGGGCCGCGCGTCCACAACGACCGGGCGGGCGAAGTGGGACGCACACTGAACGTCAAGGACTTCGACCTGGAGCGGCTCTTCGGGCGCGAAGGCGTGCAGATTGTCCATCTTTCCGGGCTGATTGCCGCCCTGTCGCCCGACACGGGCACGTTCTGCCTGGAAGTGGCCCGCGCTGCCAAGAAGCACGGCACCTGCATTTCGTTCGACCTGAACCACCGGGCATCGTTTTGGAAGGGGCGCGAGAAGGAACTGCACGAGATCTTCTGCGAGATTGCCGGCGCCTCGGACATCCTCGTCGGCAACGAAGAGGATTTCCAACTGTGCCTGAACGTGGAAGGCCCGGAGCCGGGCGGCACCGATCTGGCCGCCAAGATCGACAGTTTCAAGGGGATGATCCAGCGCGTGAAGCAGGCCTACCCGCACGCCACGGTGTTCGGTACGACGTTGCGCGAGGTGGTGAGCGCGAACTGCCACCGTTGGGGGGCCATCATGGCCGGGGGTGCCAATTGGCACGTTGTCGAGCCCCGCGAGATTCCGGTCTTGGACCGCATTGGCGGCGGCGACGGTTTCGTTGGCGGTATGCTCTACGCGATCCTCCGCGGTTGGGAGCCGGAAAAGTGGATCCAATTCGGTTGGGCCACCGGCGCCCTGGCCACCACCATGCTGACCGACTACGGCCAGCCGGCCGATGAAGCCCAGGTGTGGAGCATCTGGGAAGGCAACGCAGGGGTCCAGCGGTGAGGTTTTGCGAATGCTCCCTTCGATCTCCCTCGACGCCCCGGTTGAACTCGTGGTGGAGGACGACGCGGCGGGCACTCGACTCGATGCCTTCCTGGCCGGCCACTTTCCCGATTTCAGCCGCGTACACCTGCGGCGTGTCATTACCGCGGGTGGGGTCGAGGTCGACGGCCGGGGAGGCAAGCCCGCTTATCGGCTCAAGGCGGGCCAGCGGGTGCGCATCGTCCTGCCGGAAATCCCCCGCGAGGCGCCCAAGCCCGAAAACATACCCATCGACGTGCTGTACCAGGACGAGCACGTGATAGCGGTCAACAAGCTGCCCGGCATGGTGGTTCACCCGGCGCGGGGGCACTGGACGGGCACCCTCGCCGGGGCACTGCAATATCATTTTGGGCCCGCCCTCAGTGCCACCGGCGGCCCCACCCGGCCGGGAATCGTCCACCGGCTCGACCGCGATACCAGCGGGGTCGTTCTCGTCGCCCGAACCGACCAGGCCCACGCCCGCTTGGCCGCCCAGTTTGCCGAGCGTTCGCTCGAAAAGGAGTATTTCGCCCTGGTGGCGGGCGTGCCGGAGCGCGACCGCGACTGGGTTGACCGGCCGATCGGCGTCCACCCGCACACCCGCGAAAAGATGGCCATTCGAACCGACCCGGCCGCCGGCCGGCCCGCCCAGACGTTCTTCGAGGTACTCGAGCGGTTCCGGGGGTTCGCCGCGCTGCGCGTGGTTCCCAAGACCGGCCGCACCCACCAGATTCGCGTGCACCTTTGCCACGCAGGCTTTCCGGTCCTGTGCGACCGGCAATACGGCGGCCGCACCCGGATCACCCGGGGTGAAATCCGGGCCCAGCCGGGCGACGACACCGTGTTGCTCGACCGGCACGCGCTGCACGCCCGGAAGCTCTCCTTCCGCCACCCGGCCACCGGTGCGTCCATGACCGTTGAAGCCCCGATGCCCGACGATCTCCAGGCCGTCCTGGCCGAACTGC
>SKJM01000829.1 GCA_007122045.1 Planctomycetales bacterium
GAACGCCATCATGGGCCTGACGCGCCCCGGCGACTTCGGGGCCGACCTGATGCACTTCAACCCGCACAAGACCTTCAGCGGTCCCCACGGCGGCGGCGGCCCCGGCGCGGGGCCCATCGCGGTGACCGCGGCGCTGGCGCCCTTCCTCCCCTCGCCCATTGTGGTCAAGGACGGCGAACGCTTCCGGCTCGACGACGACCGGCCCAAGTCGATCGGCCGCGTACGAGGCTTTTTCGGCAACACGGGCGTGCTGGTGCGGATGTTCTGCTACATTCTCACCCACGGGCCGGACGGCCTGCGCCGCGTTTCCGAAGACGCCGTGCTCAACGCGAACTATCTGCTCAGCCGCGTGAAGCCGTTCCTGCCCGTGCCGCACGGCGACCGCTGCATGCACGAGTTCGTGGCCACGGCGTCGGAGCTGAAGGCCCAGCGGGGGGTGACGGCCATGGACATCGCCAAGCGGCTGCTCGACCGCGGCATGCACGCGCCGACGGTGTACTTCCCGCTCATCGTGCGCGAGGCCCTGATGATCGAGCCGACCGAGACCGAAAGCAAGGCCACACTTGACGCCTTCGCCGAAGCCCTATTCCGCATTGCCGAGGAAGACCCCGACCTGCTGCACGACGCCCCGCACACCACGCCGGTCAGCCGCCCCAATGAAGTGCAAGCCGCCCGGAAGCCGGTGCTGCGGGCTGGTTGCTAGTTCATGCCCCCCGCCTATCACTTCCTGATCGATCCGCCGCTTGCCGGCCCATGGAATATGGCCGTCGACGAGGCGCTGTTGGACGATGCGGCACAGAGCGGCCGTGCGTACTGGCGGTTCTACCAGTGGCAGGTGGCGACCGTTTCGTTGGGCTACTTCCAGGCGTACGACGAGCAGGCACGGCGCTACCGAGAGCGCGGGCTGCCGATGGTCCGGCGTCTGACCGGCGGCGGCGCCATTCTCCACGACCGCGAGTTGACCTACAGCGTCATCCTGCCGCGCGACCATCCGCTGGCCCGCAGCCGCGATGACCTGTACGGCGTTGTGCATCGCAGCGTGGTGGCCGTATTGTCGCAGTGGGGGCTGGACCCGCAACTGTTCGTGGCCGGCGCAGCGAAGCCCGCGAGCGAGCCGTTCCTGTGCTTCGAGCGGCGTGCCCCGGGCGACGTGCTGGCCGGCCGCTCGAAGCTCGCCGGCAGCGCCCAGCGCCGGCGCCGCGGCGCGGTCTTGCAGCACGGGAGCCTGCTGCTGGCGGCTTCCGATGCTGCTCGGCACCTGCCGGGCGTCGGCGAGCTTGCCGACTGCACGATCGATGCCGACGAACTTGCCCGCCGATGGCTCGACGAGCTTTCCAAGCGGCTCGGCGGCGCCTGGCAACCGTTCCGCCTGCCCGATAGCATCCGCGACCGGGCCGCCGACCTGCTCACCGGCAAATACCTGACCGAATCGTGGCTGCGCGGCCGGCGCGTACCGGCGTAGCCGTCGCGGGACCTCGCCGGGTGTGCCTTGTGGCAGCCTCGCCCGAAACAACGACGCAGTCGTGGCCTTCTCCTGCAAGCAGCGCTGCACCTGCCCCTCCTGCCACCAGAAGCATAACATAACCCGACGTCGAGCACAGGTTCAACCGGCCCGAGTTGGGGGCACTCCGCCGGCGGATTCATCATGGAGCAGATTGGCTGACCTGGCTGAGCAGGGCCCATACGCCGTGACCTAGGCGGTTCGCGGCAACATAACTGTGCCGCGCCAGCCGTGCGGCCAAGGGCCATGTGTGGGGCCGCCATAGTACGTGCAGTGCAATGCGGGGAATACGGATGATCTCGAACCCGCCGAGAATGGGCGAAAGATCGTCGTCGAGGTTGTCGGATACCCCTTTCATCGCCAGACACGGAATCCCGCGTTCACGGCACAGGGCGGCGATTGTTTGGCTTTCCATGTCGACGGCAATCGCGCCGCTCGTGGCTGCCAACTCCCGGCGTGCCGAGGGGGTCAACACCGGCGTGGCCACCGTGACGAGCGGACCCACGTGGTACGGAATTCCGCGCCGCTCGAGCGCAGCCTCGGCCGATTCCACCAGCGCAGGCTCGGCCGACTGAACGATCAGCTCGCCCACGTCGATGTCCGGCCGCAGCGCGCCGGCAAGCCCGCAGCAGAGCATCAGGTCGAGTTTGTCGGAGTCCAGAAATCGGTTGACGCGTTCCTCCGCCACGGCGGGCACCATGCCGGAGAGGCACAGCCGGATCACGTGGCCGCTCAGCTCGGCGCCCCAAATCGGATCGTGCGCATCGAGCCGCTTGAGCTTCAACTGCCGGCACACTTCGCGCACTTCCCACTTGACCTCGGCGACCAGTCCTATCTTCATTCCACAGCCCCTTTCTCGACATAGCCACCTGCGCGGAACCAGCGCACGGCATCTTCCATCGCCGCCCGGATCGGGCTTTGCGGCAACCCCAATTCCTTCACCGCTTTGCCGCCTTCGTAACGCATGGGCGAAGCGGCCATGCGGACGGCGTCCAGGGAGGCGCGCGGTTCGCGGCCCGTAACACGCCCCCACAACTCTCCGGCAGCCCCCGCCATATACGCCACGGCATAAGGTATCTTCATCCGCGGAGCCGGCCGCCCGCTCACTTCGGCCAGCAATTGCAGGAAATCGCGAAGCATCATGTTCCGGTGCCCCAGGATGTACCGCTCGCCCGTGCGACCGGCCTCCGCCGCCAACCGATGTCCCTCGGCCACGTCGGCCACGTCGATCCAGTTCAGTTCGGCGTCCACAAACGCCGGGAGCCGCCCGTTCAGGAAATCGACGACCAACCGGCCCGTCGGGGTGGGGCGATGGTCCAAGGCCCCGATCGGCGTCGATGGATTCACGATCGTAATCGGCGCGCCCTCGCGGATCAGCCCCCACACGGCTTGCTCGGCCAGGATCTTGGTCCGCTGGTACGTGCTGCGGGCCGCCTCGGGCGGCAGGAAGTCGTCTTCCGTCCCCACCCGGTCGGCCGAACACGCCACGGTGACCGCGCTCGACGTGTAGACCATCCGGCCGACGCCCGCGTTCCACGCCGCCCGCAGCAGACACTCCGTGCCGGCCACGTTGACCTCGTGCATCGCTTGCGGGTCGGGCACCCACAAGCGGTAGTCGGCTGCGACGTGAAACAGGCAGTCGATTCCCTCCACGGCGCGCTCGAGCGACGGCGGGTCGATGAGGTCCCCGACGACGGGGCTTACCGGCAAATCGGCCAGCGTGCGAACGTCGCTGGTCGGCCGCACCAGCGCGCCGACCTCGTGGCCGCGCTGCACCAGCCGGCGCACCACGTGCGCCCCCACAAACCCGGTTCCTCCGGTTACCAATACCCGCATGGGGCTTTTCCTCCGTGATGCGTCGTAAGAAGCCCTGACCCAACCGTGCAGCCGACCGGTTTCCTGGGGGGACGCCCTCACGCCTGGGTATCGTCTGGGTGGTCAAGCGATGGCAACGCAGTATACGCTGTGGGCGTTCGGATTGGAAGGCTGCGACCGAGTGGCGGGGGCGTGAGCATGCCGAAGGCAACGGCACAGGCGTCGGCAAGGAACGCCCCCTTGTTTAGGCGATCGGCAGATTCAACTGTCCCCTCGCCCCTGCCCGCGCAGCGGACTAGCAGGGGAGAGGGCAGGGTGAGGGGTGGTAAATTCGTATCTGCCGATCGCCTTACAGCTTGAGTACGTAATCGGCGTCGCCCAGCAGAACCACGGGCTTTTTCCCGCGGCGCTCGTCGTCCGCCCGATAGCCGAGCTTGTACAGCGTGAAGCGGGCGTGGCCATCCACTCCATAGTGCACGCTGGCGGTATAGATGCAAACCCGGTTGTAGCCCATGCGCTCGATCAGCGCGTCGAACACGGGGCGGATGGCGGCCCTGTCGGCTTTCGACGTAAACACCGGCTTGCCGTCCAGCCAATGGCCTTGCTCCGGCGCGGTGAGCGGCCCGCAGTGCGGCCGGTGATCCTTGCGTTGGGCGAACATGAAGTAGGCCGCCTCGCTCGTGGCCGCGTCGATCTTCTTCCGGTCGGCGGTGATCTGAAGCCCGAGCTTCTGAAGCCGTGCCGCCAGTTCGCCGAGGATCTCTTCCTCGTCGCCAAGTGTTTTCGCGACGGGGGGACCGTTGCCGGGCGCTTCCGCCGAAGCGTCGGATTGGGAGCCGACGCCGTTCGCGTCATCCTGCGGCCGCGCTGCAAGGACCGTGGCGGGCTGCCCCGTGGATGTAATGACAGTCGCCAGGACAAGTGCGTATGTCATGGTGCTTCTCCCAGAAGAAATGGCGGTAGTGGCACGTGGGTGGTTCCCAGCCCGCCGGCGACCCCGCCCGAGCGGGGCCTCTTGGGGCGTGTAGCGTGATGGGATACATTGTACCCGACGCGGCACCGGGTTGGAATCGGCCATGCCGCCCGATTCCAGCCGGGCGGCGATACCCTCATGGTTCGGGGCTTCGGCGCCAATCCGTCTTTCCGATCATTTGGTTTGCCCATGCTTTCGCCCGGCGAATTGCGAGAAGGTTTCCGCCCCGTTCCGCCCGGAATGGCCCCCCTCTAACCCGGATTATCAGGGCGCCATGAACGACGACCCCAAATGGAGCACTTGCCGCCGGGCGGCGACCGTCCGGATTTGACTTTGGTGGCCCTTTACAGGCGGCTGCGTTCTCTTTTGGTCAGGACCGTTTATGGTGCCGACCGGCGATAGTATTCGCGGCACTCGTCCTCTCGCCCACGGACGACGCGCGCGCCCTTCAAGTCGCCCGAGCCGGCCGTCATGATGGTGCACTGGCCTTGCTCGTGGTCGGTTTCGTAGACGCGAAACGGGTTGACCTGCTGCAACTCCAGCAACCGGGCGGTATCGTCGAGAACGGCGGCAATGTGCTGGTTTGTTAAGGCCATACCATCCAGACGTCCATCGGCACGCGTCATGCGGCCGTGTCGCCATGGCTTGGTGCTGCAACTTCCATGCCGTGAAGGCCCGGCGTTTCCCCAGACGTAACCGTTCACGGGCCGGCCGGGGACTGGTCCATTTTTCGGCCAACAAACGCTATCTTCAGGGAAAGACGATGCCCGAAAAATGGACCTGTCCCCTTACCGGCCGAAGGGGACAGTCCC
>SKJM01000618.1 GCA_007122045.1 Planctomycetales bacterium
CGCGGCTGATCGCGCGCGACCGCCGGCAGGATGAGCGACGCATTCGGGAAGCGCTCGAAGAGGCCGGCGTGCCCGCCGAAGCCGTGCGGGAAGGCGCCGTCACCGTGCAGGACGTTTTTGTACACCACGTAACCGCGCCCCAGGCCGCTCACGGGGGACGGTCGCAATTTTCGCGGCGGAGGGGGTAGCGGTAATGGAGAACCGCATTTCGCCGCGAAAATGGGACGGTCCCCTTCCGCCGATACCATGAAACTGCACCGCATCACCACACTGGCCCTGAAGGAATCGCGCGAGATCGTCCGCGACCGCCTGTTTTTCACCTTGGCCCTGGTGGTTCCCGCCTCGCTGATGCTGGCGTTGGGCTACGGCTTGACGACCGACATGGAAGACGTGCCCATCGCCATCCTCGACTACGACCGCACCCCGATGAGCCGGGAGTACGCCCACCAGTTCATCGCTTCGCATTATTTCAATTTCCACGGCTACCTGGAGCGCGAGGCGCAGATCGACTCGCTCATCGCCGGGCGCCGGGTGCGGGCCGTGCTGGTCATCCCGCCGCGCTTTCAGCGCGATCTGCTGCGGGGCCGAACGGTCGCGGTACAGTCGATCGCCAGCGGCACCATCGTGCAGCCGGCCGAGACCGTGGGCGGATACGTCGAGGGCACCACGGCCGCGTTCTCCCAGAAACTGGCCACGCGGCACGTGGCCCGGCGGGAAGCAGTATCGCCGCGGGCGGCCGAAGGCATACTCGCCCCAGTTCGCCTGCAAGTGCGCTTCTTTTACAACGAGCCGCTCGACAGCCGCTGGGGTATCGTGCCCGGCGTGATGATGATCGTGCTCATGTTCTCGCTCCCGCTGCTGACGGCGGTAAGCATCGTGCGGGAGAAGGAGACCGGCTCGATCGACAACGTCTACGCCTCGACCCTGACGCCGGCCGAGTTCGTGGCCGGCAAATTGATCCCGTACTGGACCCTGGCGGTCGTCAACGGCTTGCTGCTGTGGGGCATCGTGACGCTGCTGTACGGCGTACCCTTCCGGGGCGACCCGTGGGCATTCCTGGCGTCGATGATGCTGTTCTGCCTCTGCACGACGGCCCTGGGTTTGATCGTGTCGCTGCTGGTCCGCACCCAAATTGCGGCCATCCTCGTGATGATCGTGTTGACGCTGATTCCGGCGGTGCTCTTTTCCGGGGTGTTCGTGCCGCTGGACTCGCTGGGGGCGGCCGGCCGGTTCCAGTCGCGCCTGCTGCCGGCCACCTACTTCAACTTGATCGCCCAGGCCTCGTTCCTCAAAGGGGTGGGGGTGGAAACCATCTGGCCCGACATGGCGATGCTGGCCGTTTACGCAACCGTCCTGCTGGCGATCGCGTGGTGGCGGTTTACCAAGCGCCCCCGTCGATGAGGTCCCCATACAAAGAGTCTCGACCATGACGTTCCAAGCAACCGGCGATTACCTGCGGCAGTTGGCCATGCTCTCGCGCAAGGAGTTCCTCCAGTTCTTCCGCGACCCCGTCCTGGTGATCTTCCTGATCTATGCGTTCACGCTGTCGATCATCGCCTCCTCGACGGTCGTCAGCACCCAACTGCGAAACGCGACGACCGTCTACATCGACCGCGACCGCACCGGCGCCTCGCGCGAGCTGGTCCACCGTTTCCGCGAACCCCACTTCCGCGTCGAGCGGCGGCTCGACGCCGACCGCGAGGCGGTCCAGTGGCTCGACAGCGGCCAGGCGATGGTGGTCCTGGACATTCCCAGCGGGTTCCAGGAGGCCCTGCGGCGGCGCCGACCCACCGACGTGCAGATGCTGATCGACGCCTCCAACTCGCACGTGGCCTTCATGGGGGCGTCGTACGGCGAGCGGATTCTGCGGCGGTTCGCCGACGACCTCGACCCCGACCCCCGCGCGGAGCGCGCGCCCCGCGTCGAACTCCGGCAGCGGTTCTGGTTCAACCCCAACCTGCGCGACGAGCCGTTCCGAGCCCTGGAGCAGATCGCGCGCATGACCCTGCTGTTCTCCATGCTGCTGCCGGCCACGGCCATGGCCCGCGAGCGGGAGCGCGGCACGGTCCAGCAGTTGCTCGTTTCGCCCCTGACGCCCGTGCAGATCATGCTGTCGAAAGTCCTCCCGATGACCTGCATCATCCTGGGGGCGACGACCGTGGCGCTGTTCGTCGTGGTGCGGGGCGCGCTGGGCATCGCACTGCACGGCAACGTGCTGCTCTACCTGGCGCTGAGCGGCGTGTTCGCGGTGAACGCCTCGGGTATCGGGCTGCTGATCGCCTCGTTCAGCCGGAACCTGGCGCAGGTGGGGTTTCTTTCGCTCTTGGTCATGCCGCCGATGAACCTCTTCGCCGGTACGATCACCCCGCTGGAGTCGATGCCGCTGCTGCTGAGGCCGTTGGTGCTCATCTCGCCCATGTACCACTACCTCCAGGTGTCCTTCGGCCTGCTGCTCGAAGGCACGCCGCCCCGCATGCTGTGGGATTCCATCCTGGCGATGGTGTTCATCGGCGGCGGGCTGTTCGCGCTGGGCGCGTGGCGGTTCCGGCGGCAGTTCACCTGAGGGAGGGCGGTCACAACCAATTCACGTTTGGTCGCCATTTGCCGAATGCCGCCAATCACGCGACCCACTTTGCCCTCCAGCAGCTTTCGCAGATAAGTGTCCACAAACACTTCCGCCTCCTTACTCCCCTCGCGAAAGAAACAGCAGGCCAGCTTCCACACGTACTCGGTCACGTGCCAGATGTCCAAAATGCCTCGATAATCATCGCTCGGGCTCCTGGGGTAGGACAATGAAACATTTTCCCCGTTCAATCGCACTATTCCGGGCCAAATCACACCATTCATGCGGTCCTGAGATACTGGTCGAGCTGGCCCTATAAGGGGGGTACCCCCGGACGCCTGCTCGGCATAGGATGAGACAAACGTTTATTTGAATGAGGCGAACGAATGCGTTGGCGAATGTGGGTGCTGAGTGTCGGAGGCGGGGCTGCCGCGATGGTGGTTGCGACGGTCCTCCAGTTCCGCGCAAGCCCGCCTGCTTCGGAAGCGAAGGAGTCGGGCACCCCGGCGATTTTGGAAGCAAGGGAGGGGGGCACCCCGCCCGACTTGAAAGCAAAGGAGACAGCCATGCCGGCCAACCAGCCACCCGACCAACCGCACGTGTGCACGCCGTTGCCGCGGACCGAAGCCGAGTGGAAACAGGCGCTCACCGAGGAGCAGTTCCGCGTGACGCGCCAGGGAGGCACCGAGCAGCGGTTCACCGGCGCGTTCTGGAACACCAAGGAGGAAGGGACCTACAAGTGCGTGTGCTGCGGGGCGCCGCTGTTCGGTTCGGAAACGAAGTTCGACTCGGGCACCGGTTGGCCCAGCTACTTTCAGCCGGTCGACCCGGAGGCCGTTCGCACCCGGCCCGACCATAGCCATAACATGGTGCGCACCGAGGTGTTGTGCGCGAAGTGCGACGCGCATCTCGGGCACGTCTTCCCCGACGGGCCGGAGCCGACCGGCAAGCGGTACTGCATCAACTCGGCCGCTTTGGCGTTCGAGCCCGGCGAGCCGGAGCCGTAGGCAAACTGTCAGCCGTGCTTGGCGCGGAAGTCGTCCATGAACTGGCACAGGGCCTTGACGCCTTCGACGGGCATGGCGTTGTAGATCGAGGCGCGGCAGCCGCCCACGCTGCGGTGGCCCTTCAGCGCCACGAGGTCGTGTTGCTCGGCCTCCTTGAGGAACGGTTCCTCCAGGGCCGGGTCTTTCAGCCGGAACGCCACGTTCATCACCGACCGGCTTCCCGGCTCGGCGTGCACGGCGTAGAAGCCCTCGGCGGCGTCGATGCAGTCGTAGAGCAGTTGGGCCTTGTCGCGGTTGATGCGGTCGATCGCGGCCAGCCCGCCCACGTCCTCCAGCAGCCACTTGGTGACGAGGTTCACCATGTAGACGGCGAAGGTCGGGGCGGTGTTCAGGAGCGACCCGGCGTCGGCGTGCAGCTTGTAGCTGAGCATCGAGGGGAGGGTTGGCGGCGAGCGCCGGCACAGATCGTCGCGGATGATGACGATGGTGACCCCCGCCGGCCCGGCGTTCTTCTGGGCGCAGGCGTAGAGGATGCCGTAACGCTCGATGGACACCGGCCGGGAGAGGAAGTCGGAGGAGGCGTCGCACACGAGCGGCACGCCGCCGGTATCGGGCTCGGTGGGAAACTGCACCCCGCCGATGGTCTCGTTCGACGTGATGTGCACGTATACCGCGTCGGGGTCGAGGTCGAGTTCCTCGCGGTTCGGAATACGGTTGTAGTTGCCGGCCGCGCCGTCGAAGGCCACGCGGGTCGGGCCCTGGGTCTTCGCCTCGCTCAGGGCCTTCTTGCCCCAGGAGCCGGTCAGCACGTAATCGGCCGACTTGCCGGTGCCGGCCAGCAGGTTCATCGGCGCCATGGCGAACTGCATCTGCGCCCCGCCCTGCAGGAACAGCACGTGGTAGGTATCGGGAATGCCGAGCAGCTCGCGCACGTTCGCCTCGGCCTGCTCGATGATTTGCG
This sequence comes from Planctomycetales bacterium, assembly GCA_007122045.1. Lineage (GTDB taxonomy): Bacteria > Planctomycetota > Planctomycetia > Pirellulales > Thermoguttaceae > PWXP01. The sequence goes on from SKJM01000618.1 coordinate 4,532, forward strand.
TGAAGGTTTTCGACCGGTGGCTGATCTCCAAGATGGAGCTTCCCGCGCCGGGCAGCGCCAGCAGATGCCGCTGGGCCTCTTCCAGGGCCGGGACCGGCAAGACGGCCGGCCCGGCCGAAAAATTGTAGACTCGTTTCTCCATGGTCGGTTCCTTTGGGTTATCGTTGCGGCGGGCTCCGATCGGCATGCGCGGGGGCGATCATCGCCTGCACCAGGGCCTCCAGGTTGCCGTTGTTTCCCGCGTCGGTGGCGATGCGCACCGCGCTGCTCACCTGGCCCGGCTCCGAATCGGCCGTAAACGTGACGGTAATCAGGTGCACGCTGTTCGCTTCGTCGCCGGCAGAGAACGTCAGGCGGGGATCGTCGGACTCGACGGCCGTAATGCGGAACGGCTCCTGCCCCTGCACGACCAGCCGCCGCGAAACCGACTGCCCGGGCGCCAGCACGCCCAGCATCAGCGGCGACGGGCGGACCGACAGCGCCGAGACGACCACGCCCTCGACCGCCACGGGCACGCGCGCCGCCCGCGGGTTCTGATCGTTGGTCACCAGCACCA
>SKJM01000787.1 GCA_007122045.1 Planctomycetales bacterium
GACGTGGGCATCAACCGGACCGAGGCGGGGTTGGTGGGCGACGTCGATTTCGAGGCGGTGCGCGAGGTGGCCGGCCACATGACGCCCGTCCCCGGCGGCGTGGGCCCGTTGACCATCGCCATGCTGCTGCAAAACACGCTGACCGCGGCCGGGTTGCAAACGGGATAACCGGCCTGACATGACACCCCTTCGGCTGGCGATTGTAACGCGCGGGTTCTGGCCGCTGGTGGGCGCGGCCGAGTCGGCCGCCGCGCGTCTGGCGGTCGGCCTGGAAGAGGCCGGCTGCGTGGTGACCGTACTCACCGCCCGCCGGCACAGGCAATGGCCGGCGCGCATCCGGTTCCAGGACGTGCTGGTCGAGCGGGTAGCCCCGCCGCCCAACCACCGTTGGGCCGCCTGGTGGTACCAGCATGCCCTTGGGCGGCGGCTGCGGCGGCAGGAGGGCGACCTCGACGCCGTCTACGTCTTCGGACTGCGCGAGGAAGCCCGCGCCGCGCTCCGGGCCGTCGGGCGGAGGCTGCCGGTGGTGCTGCGGGCCCAGGCGGCCGGGGCGCACGGCGGGAAGGATCAGCCGTCAGAAGGGCCGATCAGCGGCCGCGCCGCCCGGCACTGGACGGCGGCGCCGGCGGTGGTGTGCCGGTGTGCCGCTACCGCCCGCGAACTTGCGGCGGCCGGCTGCCCGAACGACCGCATTCGCGTGGTGCCCGACGGCGTCATCGTCCTGCCGCCGCGTACGGACAAGAGCCGGGGGCAGGCCAGGGCGATGCTGGCCGAGGCGAACAACGCCCTGCGTTTGCCCGAGTGGGCGCCCCTGGCCCTCTATCTTGGCCGGCTGGCCGACGACCGGGGCCTGGAATACCTGGCCGCGGCGTGGCCGCCGATCGGCCGGCGATGGCCGAACGCGCGCCTGTGGTTCGTCGGGGAGGGGCCGTTTCGTTACACTTTGCGCCGGCAGATTTCGGGTTTGAAGCTGTCGGGGCGGGCGGTGCTGGTCGGACGGTTCGATCACGTCGAGGAGCTACTGGCGGCGGCCGACGTGCTGGTGCATCCAGCAGTACGCAACACCCCCTCACTGGCGGTGGCCGAGGCGATGGGCGCCGGCCTGCCCGTCGTCGCCGCCGACTGCCCCGGCCACCGCGCGCTGGTCGAGCACGACCGGACGGGCGTGCTGGCGCCGGGGGACGACATCGCGGCCCTTTCCGAGGCGATCGCGCACATCTTCGACAACCCGGCGGACGCCGAGCGGCTGGGCCGGAACGCCCACGCCCGGGCTTCCCGGCACTTCACCCTTGCACAAATGGTCGACCAGCACGTAACATTATTCCAATCGCTCGCCGGGGACCCATAACGCCGCGACCGGTGGGTGCGCCGCTTGGCCGGGCGCGACGGGGGATGGCGGGTTCATGGGAGGATTGGCGCGACCAACGGTCGCGGTTTTATGATGGAGCCGAAACGCATTTTGCACGTCATTCCCACGCTCGACCAGGCGGGGGCCGAAAAGCAGCTTTGCCTGCTCGCGCGAGGGCTCCGCCGGCGGGGCTTCGACGTGCACGTGTGCGCGCTGACCCGCTCGGGGCCCCGGGCGAACGAACTGCGCGAAGCCGGCATTCCCTGCACGCTCATCGGCAAGCGGTGGAAGCTCGACCCGCAGGCGTTCTGGCGGCTGCGGCAACTAGTGGCCGCGCTGCGGCCCGAGGTGATCCACACCTGGATGTTGGCGGCGAACGCCTACGGCGTCCTGGCGGGGGCGGCGTGCGGGGTGCGCGGGCGCGTTGCATCGCAACGGTGCGTCGATCCCTGGAAAAGCAGCCTGCAACTGGCTGCCGACCGCTACATCGCCCGGCGGTCGCACCGCGTGGTCGTCAACAGCGAGGGGGTGCGGCAGTTCTACCTGCATCACGGGCTGCCGGCCGAGAAGCTCGAGGTCATTCCCAACGCCGTCGAGCCGGCCGAACCGAGCCCGGTGGGCCGGAAGCAACTGCTCGAAGAACTGGGCCTGCCCGCCGGCGCGCGGCTGATCGGCCTGGTCGGGCGGCTGTGGCCGCAGAAGCGGGTGAAAGACGCCATTTGGGCAACCGACCTGCTGAAGGTCATCCGCGACGACGTCCATCTGCTCATTGCCGGCGACGGTCCCCTGCGCGACCGCCTGCTGCGCTACCGCGACCAGGTTCGCATTCGCGACAAGGTGCACTTCCTCGGCCAGCGCACCGACCTCGGCCGCCTCGTGCCGCACTTCGACCTGCTCTTCTCGACCAGCGAGTACGAGGGGCAGTCGAACGCCGTCCTGGAGGCCATGGCCGCCGGCGTGCCGGTCGTGGCCACCGACATCCCCGGCACCCGCGAACTGGTGCTCCACGGCGCCACCGGCTACCTGGCGCCGGTGGGCGACCGCGCCGGCTTCGCCCGCTACGCCAATAAGCTGCTCGACAGCCGCGATCTGGCCGCCCAACTGGGCGCCGCCGGCCGGGACCGCGCGGCGCGCGAGTTCAGCACCGAACGGATGATCGAGCGCTACGTGGCCCTGTACGAAAAGGTAATGTCCTGACCATGCACGAACATTTCATGCAACTGGCCCTGGCCGAAGCCGAGCAGGCCCTGCGCGAGGCCGAGGTGCCGATCGGGGCGGTGATCGTTTACGACGAGCGGGTGATCGCGGCGGCGCACAACCAGCGCGAGCAACTGCACGATCCGACCGCGCATGCCGAGATGATCGCCATCACGCAGGCCGCCGAGGCGCTGCGGACCTGGCGCCTGGAGGGCTGCGCGCTGTACGCCACGCTCGAGCCCTGCCCGATGTGCGCCGGCGCGATCGTGCAGGCCCGCATCCCCGTGGTCGTGTACGGCGCCTCCGACCCCAAGGCCGGCGCGGTGCGGTCGCTGTTCCGGCTGTTGGACGACCCGCGGCTGAACCACCGGTGCACGATCGTCTCCGGCGTGTCGGCCGAGCCGTGCGGGGCGATCCTCACTCGCTTCTTCGAGCAGCAGCGCCGGCTGGGGAAGAAGTAGCCGCGAGGCACCGGATCCGGCCGTCCTGGGTGGCAACGTACAGCCGGCCGTTGGCCGCGGCCATGCCGTCCCACACCGCGGGCGAATCGAGCGGGTGCCGGGCGAGCACCCGGCCGTCCTGCTCCGAGCACACCAGCACGGCCCCGCCCCGCCGGCCGTCGTACGCGGCGTGCGGATCGTCGTCGGGAACGTCGGTCGGCATGACCGCCACGAACAAGTGCTCGCCCGAGCGGATAATCGACCTGCCGCGGCCGGGCAGTTCCACGCGATAGACGTACTCGCGCGGCGGCACGTCGCGGAAGTCGGGCTGCGACGGTTCGCCGGGCCGCAGCGGCTCGTTGTCCATCTTGAACAGCAGGTAATCGCCGATGGCCGCCTGGCCGCGTTCGAGCCGCTGCACGCCCCACACCGCCTCATCGTCGTAGGCCATAACAACGCCCGTCGGCACGGCCACCGTCGAGGCGCCCCGCCGCCCGCCGCGGCTGTTGACGATCCACGAGTACGCCACGGGAATGCGGCTGAAGTCGCCCGTGCCCAGGAACCAGTGCGACCGGTGGTTCTCGGCGTCGTCCAACAGGCTGGAGGTGGAGAAGAGGTGCCGGGAGAGGTCGTCCTGCTTCTCGAGCGCCGCGTTGAACTTCCTGTAGTGCAGGAACACGTTGCGGCCGTCGCTTACAAGCACGTCGGAAATCGAGCCGCCGGCCATGGAAAAGGCGTCGGCGCGGTCGGGGTGCTCGAAGGTCTTGTAGTCGGTGATGTTCTGCTCGATCCGCTCGAGCCCCGGTTCCTTCGGCGGGGCTTGGTCGCGATGGAACTCGGGATGCCGGCTCTCGTACTGGCTGTGATGCACCACCTTCCCCGTGGCCGGGTCCAGCCCGTAAAGGTGAATGCCCCCGTCCAGCCAGCTCGACCGCCCGGCCGAGCAGTAGGCCACCCCGTCGAGCACGAGTACGCTGCCGTGCACCGGCCAGGGCGATTCCAAGCGGTCGAGAGCGACCATGCGCAGGTCGGCCGGCGCGGCGAGGAATCGCCAGACCAGTTCCCCGTCGCTCAGCCGCAGGGAGGTCACCCGGCCATCGGCGCTGCCGAACAGGACCATTCCGTGGTGGAGGGTGGGCGGGGAATCGACGCGCCCGCCGGCAACGTGTTTCCATCGCACGTCGCCACTCGCCTCGTCGAGGGCATAGACGATCCCGCCGTCGGCGTCGGCCGCGACCACCGCCCCGTTACCCACGACCGGCTGGGTCAGCCGGCCGCCCAACTCGGTTTGCCATGCCTGGCTAAGCTTGCGCGGCAGTTCGGTTGCGGCCACGGCGCGGCGGAGCGGATCGCCGCGGTACGTGGGCCACGCGGCCGCCTCCGGCGCCGGCGCCTCGCCCACTTGCCCGTACGCCGGGCCCTTCTCCAGCCGGGCGCGGTCGGCAACGCGGTACTTCCTGCGCGGCGGGGCCGGTTGCTCGGCGGCCAGGGCCCAGAAGCCGTGCAGCATGGTTTCCATGTAGCAGCCGCACGAGTGGGGCGGCACGTACAGCAGCCCGTTGGCCGGGAGCACGCCGTACTGGCACGCCCCGCGCACCCAGTTGTTCCGCGAATGGTCCTCGGCGGCCAGGTCGATCATCTCGATCCCTCGCTTGCCGGCAATGACGAACCGGTCGGTCGCCTTCGCCCGGTGACAGCGATAGTGGTGGCCGACGGACTTCACCTGGTCGGCGATGGGGTCCTGCACGCGCACTTCGCCCGTGCGCAGGTCGAGGGCCTCCATGACGGGCGTGGGCACAATGGGCGGCGGCGAGTTCGCCCGGTGGTTGGCCTTGTGCCAGACGAGGTCGCCGATGACGAACAGGTCGGGGGGCGCGCGAAAGCCGCTGCCGGCCTCCCGCCGCCACAGTTCGGAGCCGTCTTCCGACGCGAGGGCCACCAGGTCCCCGCCGACGTTGAACACGACCACGCCGTCGGCCGCCACCAGGGTGTTTGTGCCGAAGCTGACGCCGCCCTTGATGGCCCGCTTCCAAGCGCCCCACCGCCACCGCTCCTCGCCGGACGCCAAGTCGAGGCACGCCGCGCCGTCGCC
>SKJM01000659.1 GCA_007122045.1 Planctomycetales bacterium
CAGTACAACCGCGAGCGCGGCATCACGCCCGAAACGATCCGCAAGAGCATCCGCGCCGGCATCGAGGCCGAGGCGGCCGCCCACCAGCGGGCGAACGCGGCCGTCGGGCGGAAGGACCCGTCGCAATACATCACCGAGGAGTACCTTACCGAGTTGGAGGCCGAGATGCACGCCGCGGCCGAGGCCCTGGAGTTCGAGCGCGCCGCCGCGCTGCGCGACCGCATCCAACAGATGCGCGAGCAACTGGGCAAGGCGGTCGACGACGCCCACCTCGAACACGCCACCCGGCAACAACGCGGCCGCCGCCGCAAGCGCGGTCCCCGCGGCAACGCCCCGCCCAAGGTACCCCGGCCCAAGCGATCGGGCTGAGGAGGCGGCAACGATCCGGCAAGCCGGCCGACAGCGGCTCCATCTTCAGCCAACATGCGCTTCATTCAGCAGAAGATGACGGCCGAAAAATGGACCAGTCCCCGGCCGCCCCGTGAACGGTAACCCCGCTACCAGCCCATGACCATGTTCGATTCGATGGCCTTGCGGGCGCTTTCCAGGTCGGCGCCGGTCTGGTGCATGTAGAGGCGGATGGCGCGGACCTTGTCGCCTTGCGCTTTGTGGAGCGCGTCGCGCGCGGCGGCGCACGGGTCGGTCGGACCGGTAATGCCCAGGGCCGACTTCGATATCACCCAGGTATCGCGGGGCCGCCGGGTCACCCGCACCGGCTCCTCGTCTGGATAGCTCCGCCGCAGGTTTTCCGTGGCGGCGGCCTCGGTCTCAGCCCAGGTGATGACGATGTGCGCGTTGGTTTCAATCTCGAATAATGGCATGAACACTCCTTGAATTATCAGGCTGGGCAGGCCCAAGGGGCGCGGGCGGGCCGGGCAGGGCGCCGGCGGGCCGCGCCGCGAGACAGCGAGCCGTGCCCCGGGAACGGACACTCCGATCTTCCAACCCGGAGAACACCACACCACCCTATTGTACTCCGGCCGGCCGGCCGGCGGCAGGCGGGGAGCCGCCTCCGCCCGATCCGCCGCTTCAAGGGCACGGCGTGGCCGCATAACCGGCAACGACTTCCAGCAGGCGGGCGCGGTCGATGGGTTTGGTGGCGTAGTCGTCGCAGCCGGCGTCGAGGCACTGGCGCCGGTCCTCGGGCATGGCGTGGGCGGTCAAGGCGACAATGCGGCCGGTGTACCCCCGCGCGCGCAGCTCCCGCGTGGCAAGGTAGCCGTCCATGACCGGCATCTGCACGTCCATGGGGATGAGGTCGAAGGGCTCGCCGCGGTCGCGGGCCGCCAGCGCGCCGTCGAGGGCCTCCCGCCCGTTCTCGGCAACGGTGACCACCGCGCCGGCCTTTTCGAGCAGCAGCGCGATGATCCGCTGGTTGTCCGGACCGTCCTCGGCCAGCAGGATGCGACAACCGGAAGGCCTGGAGGCCGGCGGGGCGGCCGAAGTACTGGAGGGGGGCGTGGGATGGGATCCGGGGGTGCTCCGCGTCTCCAACAAGGCGATGCCGTCGAGCGGCCCTGTTTCGACCGTCACGCTGAACGTGCTGCCTTTGCCCGGCGTGCTGGCAACCGCCACGTCGCCGCCGAGCATTTCCGCCAGTCGCTTGGTGATATTCAATCCCAGTCCCGTTCCGCCGAACTTGCGGGTGGTGGAGGAATCGGCTTGGGTGAAGGGCCGGAACAGCCGGTCGATCTGGTCTTCGGCAAGTCCGATTCCCGTATCGACCACGTCGAACCGTATGCGTGGGGGGGAGCCGGGTTCTCGCAGGAGCCGGGTGACAATCCGCACGCCGCCGGTCTTGGTAAACTTCACGGCGTTGCCGACGAGGTTGATCAAGATTTGCCGCAGGCGAAACGCATCGGTGCAGATTGTCTCGGGAATCGGCCCGGCGTATTCGACCTCGAGGGCCAGCCGCTTCTGTTCGGCCCGCACCCGCATCAGCGAGGCGACGTCGGCCAGCAGTTCGGCCGGCGAGCAGCGGGTTTGCTGCACGTCGAGCTTGCCGGCCTCGATCTTCGAGAGGTCGAGAATTTCGTTGATCAGCGCCAACAGGTGTTCGCCGTTTCGCCGAATGGTTTCGACGGCTTCGCGCCACTCGGGCGGCGCCTTCTCCGGGTCGGGCTCGTCCAGCAGGGCGTCGGCGAAGCCCAGGATCGCGGTCATGGGCGTGCGGATTTCGTGGCTCATATTGGCCAGAAATTCGCTTTTTGACCGATTGGCCGCCTCGGCCTGCACGGCCAACTCCTTGCTGCGCCGGGTTTCCTCCATGAGCATGTCGCTGGTGGCGATCGCCTCCTGCCGGGCAGCTTCGGCCTGGTAGCGCGCCGCGACCAGTTCGGAAACGTCGATCACGTTCAGCAACACGCCGCAGTAGGCCTCGGCGTGGCAAATCGGCTGCATGCGCATCATGACGTGGGCGTGGCCCATGCGCCGCTGAACTTCGAGCGCCGGCGAGCCGGGCTCCGCGCGAAACCGTTCGACCGCTTGCAGGATGCGCCGGCGGACCTCCCCCCGGTGAAGCTCGGAAAGCGAACGCCCGATGATCGCTCGGCGCGTGCGGCCGGTGAAATCGCAAAAGAACTCATTCACCTCGACCACCACCCCCTCGGCGTCGGCGAAAACGACCCCTTCCTTCATGCCGGTGATCATGGCTTGGAGCCGTGCCCACTGCTCAGCGGCCTGGGCTCGGGCCGTCTCGGCGGCATCGGCCATGCGCACAGCTCTTTGGCGCGAACGCTCCGCCTCGGCCAGGGCGGTGCGAACGGACTCGGCCGCCTGCTTGCGCTGGGTAACGTCCTGGAACGTCTCGACGGCGCCGGTAATCCGGCCGTCCGCCCCGTGAATCGCCGCCGCCGTGAAATGGAGCCACCGGCCGGCGTCGCTCATCTTGGGAAAGAAACTGCTCCCTTCATACGCACCGTCGACGAGGTTCGACCGATGGCAGTTCGCCTCATACCAGTCCGGAATCCGATCGGTTGCTTCGTCGACCAGCAGATCGGCCAGGCAGGGTCTTTCCGTTTTGTAGAAGGCGCGCCAATGCTCCCGTGTGCCGAGCATCTCGGCGGCCGCCATGCCGCTCATCTGCTCCAGTGCCCTATTCCAGTGCACTACGCGGTGCTCCCGGTCGATCACGAACGTGGGGATCGGTGAGCTTTCGACGATGCTGGCCAGCTTCTGTTCGCTTTCGCGCAGCGTTCGCTCGACCCGCCTGCGCTCGGCCGCGTCGCGCACGACGAGTACGGCAATACCCCCGACGAACAGCACGCACAGCAGCACCGCCCAGAGCATGTAGCGCCCGAACTGGGTGCGCGCCGCCTTGCGGTACGCTTCGACCGGCAGCGCCACAAGTTCGATCGACACGTCGCCGACCTGGTGCCCGAAGCCCCCAATGGGGCCGTATTTTTCCACCAGATCCAGGGGCGCGTCCTCGGGCTGGCCATGGCAGCGGAGGCATTCGGCCTCAAACCGGTACGGAACCGCCCGAACAAGGTATTCCACGCCCCCCTCGATCATCGCCATGGTTCCGGTCCAGAACTCGGCGTCGGGATGCTCCTGGAAGTAACGGATGATCGGTTCGTCGGCGGGCAGGGCCCGGTTCGCCGGATTCCGAGGATTGGTGGATGAGGATCGCCGGATGCTGTCGGGAAGCACACGGTGCACGCCCTGAAAGACCTTTCGTGAAGCGAACGACGTCGACATGACCTCGGTGAGGAATTCGTCGGGTTCCAGGTGCTTTGTTATCTCGGGGCGGACATACTCGCGCACGTAATCCTGCACGGCGCGGTCGAACTCGGCGGCCAGCCGGGCGTGCTGCTCGGCCGTGCCATATACCTGCTCGCGCGTCCAGCGCCACGTTTGCAGCAGGACGACGGCCAGGAACACGACGGCTAGCAGTCCCATGCCGGCCAGCAGCCGCCTGGTTGCGTTTGAAAACAGTGCACGTACTGCGGACGTTTGCGCCATCGGATTGGACATAGGCAATATGCTTGTTTCAAGAGTCGATCCATTGCCAGGCAAGCTGCGCCTCTCGGCGCGGCGCCGGCACTTCCAGTGGGGCGCCCAGTAAATATAGGTTAGCGCAGCGGGGTATGCACCGCTCGGCGGGAACCTCCCTGCCCGTGCGGGGGGGCTGGCTCCATTTTCGCGGCGGAGAAGGTAATCCTCCTGGATAACGCTGTGTGGCCGGGCAAGGAGGCGGGCCGCGGCCGGCCCCTGAACGGTTACCCTGTCGTTTTGCCGTTTCAGGCGTCATAATACGGGCATCCGGCCGCGAGAACGACCAAGGCTGGGATGGGGCCACGCCATGCCGAGAGGGTTCATTGAATGCGTCTTGCGTACAGTTCCAACGCGTACACGAAGTTCACCGTCCAGGAAACCATCCGGCGGATTGCCGCGCTGGGCTACGCCGGCCTGGAACTGCTGGCCGACGTGCCGCACGCCTGGCCAGCCGGACTGCTGCCCCAGCAAAAGGAGGACATCCGCCGCTGCCTCGCGGAGCACCGGCTGGCCATCTCCAACATCAACGGATTCATGATGAACGCCGTGGCCGATCCCCGCCAGCCGTACTGGCATCCCTCGTGGATCGAGCCCGACCCACACTACCGGGCCATCCGCCGCGAGCACACGCTGCGCGCGTTGCGGTTGGCAGCCGAGTTGGGCGCTCCCTCGGTTCAGACGGAGCCGGGCGGGCCGCTGGAGCCGGGCGCATCGTGGCGACAGGCTGCCGCCGTGTTCTACGACGAACTGATGCCTTGCGTAGAGTTGGCCGGGCAGCTTGGCGTGAGCCTGCTCATCGAGCCGGAGCCGGGGCTGCTGATCGAGACGTTCGAGCAGTATCTCGAGATCGCCGGCCGGGTCGATTCGCCCGCCCTCGGGCTGAACTTCGACATCGGGCACGCCTATTGCGTGGGTCAGGCGCCGGAAGCATGGATTGCCCCGATGGCCCGGCACACCCGCCACTATCACGTCGAGGACATCGCCGCCACGCGGCGGCACGAGCACCTTGTTCCCGGCAGAGGCGCGATCGACCTGCCGGCCGTCTTCCGCGCGATCGCCGCCACCGGCTACGA
>SKJM01000154.1 GCA_007122045.1 Planctomycetales bacterium
AACGTTGACGCACCTGCTGTGGCTTTCTACAATGCACGGCACACCAGCCCTCGCAGGGTAAGCGTTCACGGGCCGGTGGCGCAGGCTGTTTTCTCCGCTGCATGCGAAGGGGACAGTCCCATTTTCGCGGCCGGAGCCGTTGGCCCATTGGGCATATTCCCCTATGTGCCGCGAAAATTGGGACAGTCCCCTGTGAACGGTTACTCGCAGGAAAGGAGGTGCCCCGATGTCAGGAACATTTCTCCCCCCGCAACCCGATGGGGCCGCCCCTTCCACGCGCCGCCGGTTCTTGAAGGGCGTTTCCTCGGCGGCGGCGGCCGCGTGGATCGGTTTGGGAAAACGGGCGGCCGGCGAACCGGCCGTCCCCAACGAGGCGGGCCTGCCCACCATCGCGCTGGGCAAACATCGCGTCAGCCGGCTGATCGTCGGCTCGAATCCCATCCTCGGCTACTCGTACCTCGGGCCGCATACCGATCGGCAGATGCGGCACTACTTCACCCCGGAGCGGACGGTGGCGCTGCTGCGGCAGTGCGAGCAGGCGGGGATCGATACGCACCAGTTCTCCTCGCCCGACCGGGCGGCCCCCTACCTCGGCCCGTTCCGCGAAGAGGGGACCAAAATGCGGTTCATCTGCCTCCATTCGGAACGCGACAAGATTCACGAGGCCGTCGACGCAGCCGCGCCCATCGCCATGGTGCATCACGGCGGCGTCACCGACCGCCTGTTCGCCCAGGGCCAGGCCGGGCGGGTACGCGACTACTGCAAGGCCGTGCACGACCACGGCATGCTGGCCGGGGTTTCGGCGCATAATCCGGACTGCATCCGGCGCGCCGCCGACGAGGGCTGGGAGGTGGACCTGTTCATGAACAGCTTCTACTTCATCACGCGCCGGAGCGTCGAACCCGACTTGGACGTGCCGACCCTCGACGTCGGCCACCCCTTCTTCCGCGACGACCCGCAGGCGATGACCGCGGTCATGCGGCAGGTCGACCAGCCCTGCCTGGGATTCAAGATCCTCGGCGCCGGCCGGCTGTGCGCCAACCAGGCGGCCGTCCGCGCCGCCTTCCAATACGCCTTCGAGAACATCAAGCCCACCGACGGCGTCATCGTCGGCATGTTCCCCTGGCACTTCGACGAGGTGGGGGCCAACGCAACGTACACCCGCGAGTTGGGCGCTTGAAAGGGCGACTGGAGTTCACGCTTCGGGGAGGATGCGCCATGAACGCCAACACACCAAGTCCGTTCCATTCCGTTCACTTCTACGTGGGCTTGGCCCAAGCGGTGTTGTGGGCCGTCCTGGGCGTGGGCGTCATTCGCTTGGTTTTCTCGTTCGTGAAAATCTTCGAGGACTTCGATGCGGTTCTGCCTGCCATGACGGTGCTCGTCATTAGCCTCGCTTTCTTTCTTGCGAACTACTGGTATCTCGCACTGTACGTGCTAGCCCTGTGGCCCTTCCTGAACTGGGGATTCGTGCTACTCCTCTCGTCTGTATTCCCAAAACCTTCCCTGCCAAAATGGCTCTGGTACGGCATCACGTGGAGCGTGCCGTTCCTCATCGTGGGCATGGTGGTGGGCGCCCTCTTTCTTCCGTTGATCAGTCTGATAGAGCAGTTGTCGTGAGCGGGGGTAGGCGCGACCGGATGCAGGTACGTGCTTGCGGTTGAACTCGCCCGTACGCAGCCGCAAGTCCGTTCGTGCGTCCGGCGCTACCGGGACAGATCCACCTGGCGGCGCTCACCGTCTGAATCGGAAACGGACGGCTCGTTGACGCGCCCGGCCTCGGCGGGTAGACTTCGGGCATGGTCGAACCCTTGGCAGGATGCCTCGCAACGAGGGATCGGCAACCGGGACGCCATAGCCTCAACAACTCTACTTGCCGGAGGGGGGAGAAAAGGTGACGGCCACCAAATCTGGTGAAGACAGGGAAGATCAGGGCGAGTACACTGCCCGAATTACCTAGATTTGGTGGCTGTCACCTTTTCCGCCCGCCTTTTCCGCCCGAACAACGGCATCGCTGGCTACACACAATGATCCATGTACACCAATACAAAGTCACTCAGCGATCAATCGATGTGTTGGCTATACTGTCCGTAAACATATTCAGGGAGTTGGCAAATACATTGTAGCCAGCCACAGGCTTCACCGATGGCATCAGGCTTCTGGAGAGTACCACCGATGTTCGGAAAGTTGAGTCGAACCATTTGGACGAAGCCGACCGCCATCCGCTCACCCGCCCGGAAAACCAGGCAAACGGACTTTCCCATGCGAACGACGGCGGTCTTGGCGGTGCTCTTGGCGGCGGCAGCCGGCGCCCCTGCACCGGCCGATGACGAGCTGCCGCCGGAGTTCCGCCGGCTGCTGCCGCTGCACAAGCCGCTGCCCGAGCCGCGGCCGGGCGACTGGCTGCGCCGGCACGAAGAGCCGGGGCAAACGTACGCTGAGTACCTGGCCTCGGAGCCGGGTCGGGCCGATCGGCAGCGGCGGATCATCTGTTCCCACATGTTCTCCATGCTGCACTGCACGCGGCACCTGTGCAACATGTGCGGCTCGAACCACCTGGAGGAAGCCGACCGCCATCCCCTCTGGCTATGCCCGCACTGCCTCGCCAAGCTGTGCCACGCCACCGGGGCCGACCCGCGGCGCCGCTTCCGGGCGCTGATCGGGTTTTTCGACAAGGTGGGGTTTGATGAGGAGGCGGCCTTCATGCGAAAGTCGCTGGAGACGATGGGGCGGGCGGAGTGAGGGGGAAGGTCGGAATGTCGAATGTCGAAATTCAAATGACGAAGGAATGATGAAGCTCGAAGCTCGAATGAATTGTCACTTTCACCGGCTTGCTCCGAAGGGCGATGGGACAGGCGCTTTGACCGTTCCCCTGGTTGACCCGCCACCGAAGATGCCGTAGGATGGAATGGGGCGTTACCCTGGCAGCACCCGTGTGGAGGGCAGTTCCATGTTTGCGCGGCACTCGTGTTTCGGTCTGGTCGTAGTCGTTTGGCTTGGCCCGGCGAGTCTCTTGGCGGCCCAGTGCGCTGCACCGGCCTCGACGGGCCCTCAGGCTGCCGAAGGACGGGCCGTTCCGGCGGCCGATGCGGTGGGCGACGCCGTGCCGGGCAATGCTGGGCGTGGGCAGGCTGAACTCGACGAGCCTCGAGGCGGGGAGCTGAAGCCGGATGTCCGCAGGTCATGGCCTCGGGTGGGCACCCGCCACGAAAGGGAAACCGCCTTGGCCCTGGCCCTGGAGTGGTTCGCCAGGCACCAGTTGGACGGCGGCAGTTGGAGCTTCGACCATACGCAGGCGCCTTTCTGCGGCGGCAAGTGCGGCAACCCCGGCAACCTCCAGGACGCCCGCAACGCGGCTACGGCCATGGCCCTGCTGGCATTCCTTGGGTCGGGTCATACACACACGAGCAAAGGGAGGCGGGCCGATAAGTACGAGCAGACATTGCGCCGAGGGTTGGACTACCTCGTCGAGAACATGAAGCAGACCGAGCACGGCGGTGTGTTGAGCGAACGCGGCGGTACCATGTATTCGCACGCCCTGGCCACGATGGCGCTGGCTAGGGCCTACGGCATGACGCAAGATCCCGACCTGCTTCAGCCCGCCCAGGCCGCGGTCAACTACATTTGCTATGCGCAGGATCCGGTCGGCGGCGGCTGGCGCTATGCACCGCGGCAGAAAGGCGATACGTCGGTCACCGGCTGGCAAGTGATGGCGCTGAAGTGCGGCCACATGGCCTACCTGCGCGTGCCGATCGAGGTGGTCAAGAAGGTGCCGACGTTCCTCGACAGCGTTCAGGCCAACGACGGCGCAACCTACGGCTACACCGGACCCGGCGAGGGCCGGGGCACCACGGCCGTCGGGCTCTGGTGCCGGATGACACTGGGCTGTTACAGGAGGGATAACCCGGCGCTGCAGCGCGGGGTCGAGCGGATCAGCGATTGGGGCGTATCGACCGAGGGGAACATGTCGTACAACTACTTTGCCGCCCACGTGATGTACTTGTGGGGCGGCGAGGCGCGGGAAAAGTGGTACGACCAGATGCACGATTGGCTGGTCAACTCGCAAGTGAAGCAAGGGCACGCGGCCGGGAGCTGGTTCTTCGGGCGGGGCGATCATGGCGCCGACCGCGGCGGCCGCCACTACACCACCGCCATGGCCGCCATGATGCTCCAGGTGGTCTATCAGCGCAGGCCCCGCGACCCGGAAGAGTTGGACTTCAAACTATAGAATGGCTGCCCCCCGGCAGGGACGCCCGTACCATGGACAGCGTAATGACCAAGAGCGAGCATCCCGCCGACCGAACCGATTCGCCCCAGCTCACGGCCCGCCTGCACCGGTGGGTGATCGATCACGACGATAGCTGGCTGTTTTTCGTGCCGTATATCGTGTTGGCAGTGGTGCTCAGCGCGGTCATCAGCCTGTTCTGGCTGGTGCTGATCGTGGGCGTCCATTTCGGGCTGGAGCTGCTGCGGCAACATGCCGTGAAGCCGGGTTTGGGGGGCGTGGTGTCGCGGAGCTTGTGGGAGATCAAGCTCGACGTCGCGCTGGTGCTGTTCGCGCTGGCGCTCACGCTGTACCTGGAGGTCACCTTCGGCGTGTTGGGGCTGGGGCACGCCGCCCGCTTCGGCGCGATGACCGGCTCGCGGCTGGCCCTGCTCCAGCGGGCGCTGCGGGGCATCCTGCTGTCGCTCGACGACGCGGCGCAGGCCGCCCGCGTGTTCCTGCGGCGAAAGTTCGGCAAGGCCGAGCCGGCCGCGGCCGAGGCGCCGCACCAGCAGGAAGCCGCCCGCGGCTGGACGGGCGCCTGGACGGTGGCCGACAAGGTCGCGCTGGGCTTCGGCGCCGTGTGCCTGGCGCTGGTGCTGGCCGCGCCGGTTTTGACCCACTACACCGTCGCGGGCGCGGTCGCGGCATTGATCGCGGAGTTCCACCCGTTCCCCCGTTGACGCGCCATCGCGGGGTGGTATACTCAGGGCGGTTGGCAGCCTTGGCAACACCCGAATGGAGGGGTGTCGTTATCCGCCCATCTACCGGAAGAGGCCCCCGGCCCG
>SKJM01000685.1 GCA_007122045.1 Planctomycetales bacterium
TCGGCCAACAGCGACCGGACGTTGTGCAGCTTGTCGGCCGCGACAATCAGGCGGACCGCGGGCGGGGCGTGCCGCAGGTCCGCCAGGTATCGCTCTTTGCGCTCGCGCCACGGCGGCTTCGGCGTGGTATCGCTATCGGAGCAGGCTTCCACCACGCGCGCCACCCGCTCGCCGAACCGCTCGGCGATGGCGGCGCGGGCGGCTTGCCCTCCCTGGTCCTCCACCGCATCGTGCAGCAGGGCGGCAATCGCCTCGTCTTCCGTGCCGCCGTGCTCCAGTACCGTAGCCGCCACGGCCAACAAGTGCGCCGCGTACGGCGCGCCCGAGAACTTCCGCCGCTGCCGGGCATGCAGCCGGAGGGCATACGCCACAGCGTCCGTGAATCGTTCGGTCAGTTCCATGGCGATGTTACTCCGTGGATGCGCGGTGGTCGGTCGCGGTGTTGGAGTTCACGCTTCAGCGTGCAAACCAAGCGTGTGCCAGTCCGGCACGCTCAAGCGTGAACTCCAACGCCCGTGGCGAAAAGGGGGGACGGGGCCCATCTGCCGGGACGGTCCTCCGGGTGCTTCGCACCAATTGGACCTGTCCCCTTTTCCGTCTTCATCATCGTTCGACCAGAAAAAGCTGCTCGGTCACGTGGAGGGAGCGGTTCCGGAAGCTGCGGCTGCCGCGGAAGGCGTTGTACCGCGCTTCGATCACCTCGACGCGGCCGAGGCGGTTGAGCAGGGCGCGCATCTCGGCCGGCGGAATGAACCCCTCGTTGTTGAACGACACGAGCAAGAACGGCGCGTCGAGCGATTCCACAAGCTGCTTCAGAAGCCGCAGCGACTGCGACCGCACGTTGTAGCCCGACCGGCGCCAATCGGCCGGTATGCCCGACACGCGGCTGACCTGGGCGGGCCGCTCGTAACGCACCAGCAGGTTCAGCATGAAGTAGTTCGAGCCGTAGGGATGCTGGTTGTAGGGCGGGTCGAGGTAGGCGAGGTCGAGGCCCCGGAGCCGCCGGGCGGCGGCGTTGGCGTCGTCCTGCATCACGCAGTAGTCGCATTCGAACGCGCTCAGGACGGGCACTTCGAGCCGGATTTCGCCCAGGATGCGCAGCAGCGCGTCCGACCCGCTGCCGCCGAAGTGACCCACCTTCGTCGCCCGATTCTTGTAAAAACCCTTGAATACGCCCGCCGTGTTCGCGTGGATCGACGCCTCGCTCAACAGCGGCCCGAGCAGCAGGTCGCGCAGGTCGGCCGGCACGGCGTCGAGCAGCCGGCGGTAGTTGTCCAGCCGGCGGGCGTTGCGGCGGGTGTAGAAAACGCGGTCGTCTTTGGTAATGCGGGCCTCATCGCGCGGGGCGTACATTTCCTCGATGAACCCCGGCGGGAGCGGCTCGTCCATCACGCGCGCGTTCAGTTCCGTCCCAAGCTGCGCGAGGCCCGCCAGGTCGACCGTGCTCCGGTTGCGCAAGTAACAGCGCCCGGCCACGGCGGCGTAGTCCTCCAGGTCGTTGCTCACCAGCAGCGAGGCGTGCGCCTTGAGGAAGCGCGATACGACGCCCGAGCCGCTGAAGGCGTCGAACACGCGAAGCCGGTCCGTGCCAAGCCGCCGCTTGACCCGGTGCAACGCCGTGCCGATGTGCCCGAGCAGCGCCCGCTTGTTGCCGAGGCAGGTGATCAACTGGCTCGCGAGGTAGTCGGGGTCCTCGGCTTGCAGCAGCAAGGTCTGTCGTGGTTCGTCTGCCGCGGGTGTGTTATCCGAACGTCGCACGCTGCTGAATCTCTTCGGGAGAAGCCGTCTCGAAGAACAACTCCACGGCTTCGCGAAGGTTCTCGGAGGTTTCCTCAACTGAGCTTCCTTGGCTGGCAATATCGAGTTCCGGGCACCGCGCAACGTACGCACTGCCTTCACTTTCGATGATTGCGGTACGCTGTCGATGCATGGACGTCCCCGTTTGGGTTTGTCTCGGCGGGCAAACCCCGCCCCACGTCGCTTTTGGAGTTCACGCTTCAGCGTGCAAGCCAAGCGTGTGCATTATCCGACACGCTGAAGCGTGAACTCCACCAGGGTTACCGCGGCTGCGTGGGCACCGAGCGGCGGCTGCCCTCAGCCGGGTCCGCTTCCAACTCGGCAATGCGGTCGAGCAACTCCTGCCGCTCGGCCTGCCACCGCTGCCGGTCGCGCAGCAGGCGCAGCAGGTAGTAGCGGGCCTTGCAGATCAGTTCGGCGTTGGCGTCGATCACGCCGGGGTCGGCCAGCGACTCGACTGCCGCCGTGCGGCTGACCACCACCCGCCCGTCGGGCAGGGTGACCATGGGCGCGCCGTCGCCGTCGGCCTCGTCGTCGAGCACCAGCGGCCCCGGGGTGGCCGTGTGGCACAAGGCCTCGATGGCCGCCGCCTCGTCGTCGTCGACCGGTGCGCTGCGTTCGACGCACAACGGATCGTACGCCGCCGCCTCCGACTCCGCCAACTCCTGATACCAGCGTGTCATCGGACCCTCCCCTGTGAAAAGACGTCGATTCCCAAGCAATACTGTTATTGTACCCAGTGCCGACCCGTGCCGCCACCCCTGGGGCCCGTAAGGGGGGTGGGGGGTGAACCGCGGCCTTGGCAGCTCGCCGGCGCGGCGACGGTCACAGTTGCGAGGGGTCCGCGCCGAGCAGTCCCACCCGGATTCCGTTCTGACGGAGAACGCGCGTCGCCTTCTCGTTGATGAGCAACAACAGCAGCAGTCCCAGGCAGGGAACGAGTGTGAGCACCCCCATCAAGATTCCGCCCACGATGCCGTAGAGTTGGATGGCCAGCAAGACTACGAAGACGGCGCCGACCATTCCGGCGCCAAGGCCCGCCACGGCGACAAGCGGCCAAAGCTCGGGCGGGAAGATGAACTGAAAGACGACCGCCATCAAGTAGACGAGAATGCAAACCAGGATTCCCCTCTGGTATTGCGCCACTTTCCGCAGGTCCTCGCGCTTACCGCTCAACACGCCGACCGCTTCGTCCGTCGGCTGCGGCGACTGATAGGGGTTGTCGCTCATCGAATGCACTCCTTGTTAGTGAAGATAATGTGTTCTTGCGACCGTTCCGTTTCTGGGTGCGAACCGCCCCCGTTGGAACCCCGGCTTTAGGCGGTCTTCTTGCCGGCTAAAGCCGGGACTCCAACCCAGGCGGGTTCACCACTACCGCGCCGGCGCCGCGTGGGTTATGCTAGGAGGAGCCGCCCCCATTGGGGCGGATGTCACATCGCCTGTCAAGTTCCCCCCTCTCCATGACCAGCAGCGAGCAGACATCGCCCCAAGCCGCCCCCCGTTGGGCGCGGTCCATTGCCCGCGGAGTTCGGTGCGCCGTGGCCCGGGGCCGCCGCCCGGCGTCGTCGACCACCCTCACCCGGGAGGGAGGGTACTACCTGCTCGTCTTCGTCCTGGTGCTCGGCGGCGCTGTCATGCGCGAGGTGAACCTGCTGTTGATCCTCGCCGGCATGATGGCCGGGCCGGTGGTGCTCGGATGGTGGGCCACCGGCCGAAGCCTCAAGCGGCTGAAGGTACAGCGGCGCGTGCCGGAAAGCGTATGTGCGGGGGACCTGATTGTGGGCCAGATCCAGGTACACAACCAGCGCGCTCGCCACGGTAGTTGGGCCTTGGTGGTCGAGGACTCCCTGGAACGCATCGGCAATTCGCACGCGAACGGGCGCCGCTCGGGACCTCAACGCCTCCGCCCGGCCGTCCTGTTCCCCTACGTGCCGGCGGGCCAGTCGCGGCGGGCAACCTACCGGGGCCGGTTGCCCGAGCGGGGCAAGTACCGGCTGGGCCCGTTGCGGCTATCCAGTCAGTTCCCTTTCGGGCTGCTCCGCAAGACGCTTGCGGTGGGCAACCAAGAGACCCTGACGGTCTATCCCCGCCTGGGGCGGCTGACCCGGCGCTGGTTGGCCCGGCACCACGAGGCGTTCAGCGGGACCCATCGCCGGGAACGGAGGCACGGCTCCGAGGGCGATTTTTTCGGCGTCCGGCCGTGGCAGCCGGGCGATCCGATGCGTTGGATTCACTGGCGGAGCACGGCCCGGACCGGCGCGCCGGTGGTGCGTCAGTTCGAGCAGCCCCGCAACCGCGACGTGGCGGTGGTGGTGGAACTATGGCAGCCGGCGGCACCGGAAGAGCCCGATCGGGAGAACGTGGAACTGGCGGCCAGTTTCGCCGCCACGGTGATTGCCGACTTGTGCCGGCGCGGGGGGAGCGACCTGCTGCTGGCCACCCCGGCCGACCGCCCGCACGTTACCCGGGGCCCCGCCTCCGCGGCCCTGATGCACACGATGATGGAGCAGCTTGCGGTGGTCGAGGCGCACGCCGGCGACCGCTTGCCCGAGGTGCTCGACGCGGCGCTGCGCCGGATCGACTCGGGCACGGAGGTGATCCTTGTTTCGACGCGGCCGGTTGGCCTGGCCGATACGGCCCGGTTCGACGCCGTGGCGGCCGACCCCGCCCGGCGTGCCGCACTCCGCCGCATTCGCGTCGTCGATGCCTCGCATCCCGACCTGGAGGCGTACTACCGTGCAGACTGACCGGTCCCTGTTCGTCGAACGCCTGCTGCAAGTCAACCTGGCCGCGCTGGCCGGGCTGGGGGCGCTGATGCTGGGCATGGGGCAGCGCAGCCCCGCGGTGCCTTTGATCGTCCTGGGCGTTGCGGGCGGCTCGGTGTGGTTGACCGACATCACGGGCCGGTTTCGCCTGAATCGGATGGTGGCCAACCTGCTGGCACTGGTGGTGGGCGTGGTCATCCTCACGCGCGAGTTTTCGCGGTTCGGCACCGAGGCGCACATCCTGGGCGTATCGCACCTGCTGGTCTACCTTCAAATCCTGCTGTTGCTTCAGAAGAAGCAGCAGCGCGAGTATTGGCAGCTTGCCGTGCTGAGCCTGCTGCAAGTGGTGGTGGCCGCGGCGTTCTCGCAGGGGGCATGGTTCGGCGTGGTGCTGGTGGTGTACATGATGGCCGGACTTTCAACCCTGGTGCTGCTGTTCCTGTTTCGCCAGTGGCGATGCTTCGCCGCCGAGAACGGGGCCGA
>SKJM01000696.1 GCA_007122045.1 Planctomycetales bacterium
GTCACCAGCGCTTGCGTTTCGCCCCGCTGGAAGAGGGCCGATCCGTGGACGCGGGGCAGTACGTCGACCTTGCAGTCGATCGACCGCAGCGCATTCGCGACGCGCCCGTCGGCCCGATTGCCGGCAAGAATCATATCGCGGATCACCCGCTGCTCGAGGTCGTGCCAGACGGTGCGGAAGCGCTCCGGGCTGACGGCGTCGGCGGCGTCGGGGTCGGGGTCGGGAATCAGTTCGGCCTCGGCGCGCTCCTTCAGGGCGGAGCATGCCTCGGCGCGGGCCTGCTTCCCTTCGGTTTGGGTGGCTTCCAACAGCGCGTCGTAGTACTGCTGCCGCACCCGTTCGAACAGGCCGTCGTCTTCGGGCACCTCGTACTCTGCCTTCACCGCGCCGGCCTTCTCGGCCAGTTCGTCCTGCATCTCGCATACGGCCACCACATATTCGTGGGCCTTCATGACGGCCTCGGCCATGAGATCCTCGGGCATTTCGCGGGCGAATCCCTCGATCATGAGAATCGACTCGCGGTTGCCGGAGACGATCAGGTCGAGGTCGCTCTGCTCGAGCTGCTCGTGCGTGGGAAAGGGGATCACCTGCCCATCGACGTACCCCACGCGGACCGAACCGAGCGGTCCCAGGAAGGGCATAGGCGAGACGCGCAGCGCGGCCGAGGCGCCGGTCATGGCCAGCACGTCGGGGTCGTGGTGCCGATCGAAGGCCATGACAAAGGCCTGCACCTGGACCTCATCGCGGAACCAATCGGGAAACATGGGGCGGATCGGCCGGTCCATCAGCCGCGAGGTGAGCGTTTCCTTCAACGTCGGGCGGCCCTCGCGCTTGAGGAACCCGCCGGGAAATTTCCCCGCCGCCGCCACCCGCTCGCGGTAATCGCACGTGAGCGGGAAGAAGTCGATGCCGGGCCGGCCCGGTCCGGTGGCCGAAGCCACCAGCACCACCGTTTCGCCATACTGAACCAGACAACTGCCGGCCGCCTGCTTGGCCAGCTCACCCGTTTCCATGGAGAGGGTGTGGGCTCCAATTTTTCGTTCAACTCGGACTTTCAATGCTTGCTCCCAACCTTGCTTGCGAGGCGGTGGCGCTTCGAGAACGGCAACCGAGGCGGCGAGGCATTCCCCTCGCGCAGCACTCCTGCGGCCCTGCGGCAAACCATCCGGCCGCGGCGAAACCGGCGCGCTGGCCGAAGGGTCGCGACGGGAAGGAAACGGCTTCGAGGGCGAGAGAATCCGCGCTACTTGCGGATGCCCAAGCGCCGAAGGATGTCGAGATACCGTTGCGGGTCCACCCGCTTCAGATAGTCCAACAAACGCCGCCGCCGACTGACCAGCATCAGCAGACCCCGCCGGCAGGCGAAATCTTTCTTGTGCGTGCGAAGATGCTCGGTCAGCCCGCCGATCCGCGACGTCAGAATCGCGATCTGGACCTCGGGCGAACCGGTATCGGCATCGCCGCGCCGATACTCCCCAATCAACTCTTGCTTCCGCTCTTTGGTAATGGTCATCTGCTACTGCGTCTGCTTGACCTCGAGGACCGTCGGCTTCCCGTGAAGCGCGAACCTCCCGGTAGTCCTACTCGATCTCCACCTACCTGGAACCTTGTGATACGTTTACATCAATACGCTAAAGGGGTAAGTGTAGCATGTCGGCCGACCCATGGGAACCCGGGCCGGCCGAAAAAACAAAAAAATGGGCCGCGGCCATACCTACCACCCACCCGACGGTAATTTCTTGGAAACATGGGCAACTTGGGGTAAACAGCGAGGCAATCAACGCCCGAATCCACCACGTTCAGCAGTTGGACGCGATCGTCCGCCCCCCTTCTCGTCCCTCAGCCACGGCTGGGTAACTCGGCCAGGAGGTCGCCCAAGCGGGCCTGGTCACGGGCGGCTTGGCGGAAAATGGGCAGGAGTTGGTTGTACAGGGCGACGTTCGGCGGGTCGGGCCGGGCGACGGCCTCGACCTGGTGCACTTCGGCGATCCGCCCGAAATCGTCCCACAGGCCGCAGGCCACGGCCGCCACCGCCGCCGCGCCCAGCGAACCGGCCTCCTGGCCGACGTTCGTCTTGACGATGTCCACCTCCAGCGCGTCGGCGAGGATCTGCCGCCACAACGCGCTGCGGCTGGCGCCGCCGACGACCACCATTTCGCCACCCACCTCGCCCAGTGCCCGCAACTCGTCGAGCACCAGCCGAAGGTTCAGGGCAATGCCTTCCAGCGCGGCGCGGATCACGTCGGCCTGGGTGTGCCCGAGATCGAGGCCCATCAGCGCGCCGCGGATATTCGGGCTGGCCTCCAGCGACGAACCGCCGGCCAGGCTGGGGTTGAACAGGAGTTTCCGGGCGCCGGGGGGCGACTGGGCGGCCAGGCGGGTCATCGCGTCGTACGGGTCCTCGCCGGCGGCCTCGGCCTCGGCCGCCAGCTTGGCGCACAGGTGGTCGCGCACCCAGCGAAGCGACGTGCCGCCGGAGAAGATCGCCACGGCCGAGGTGAACATGCCGGGGATCACGTGGGTGAATACGTACGGCTTCGAGCCGACGTCCAGCAAGGGCCGGGCCGAGGAGACGGCGATCCACATCGACGAGCCGAGCGAGGCGTACGCGCGGCCCTCGGCAATGTTGCCCGCACCCAGCGCCATGCACGAGTTGTCCACACCACCGCAGGCGACCTGAACGTCGTCGGGCAGGCCCAGGGCGGCGGCGGCCTCGGGGGCGAGCGTGCCCAGAACCTCGGTCGACGGCACGATTGCGGGAAACAGACCGCGCGGCAGGTCGGCCGCGGCCAGCAGCTCGTCGGAGTAGTCCCATGCCAGCAGGTCGTACACGCCCGTGCCCGAGGCGTAGGAGGGATCGGTCGCGATGCGCCCGGTGAGGCGGTAGTTGATGTAATCCTTCGTGCCAATGACCGTATTGACGCGCTGGAACATCTCCGGTTCGTGGTCCCGGTACCACATCACCTTGAAGGCCGTGTAGTGCGCCGGGGGGAAGCCGTTGCCGGTTTGCTGGTACCACTGTTCCTCGTCCGCCCGTTGGAAGAAGCGGGCCGCCTGGTCGGCGGCCCGCTTGTCGGACCAAATGGGTGTGGCGTCGCGCAGCACCCGGCCGCCGGCGTCCAGCGGCACGCACCCGAGGCTGTGCCCCGAAATGGCGATGCAGCGGACGCTTGCGGGGTCGGCGCGACCGAGGACCTGCCGGGTGCTGCCGACGACCGAATCCCACCACGCCTCGGGCCGTTGCTCGTGCCAGCCGGCCCGGGGGTAGTGGGTTTCGTACGGGACAAACACGCTGTTGAGGCAGCGGCCCGAGGCATCGTACAGCGAGGCCTTGTTGCCGCCGGTTCCCAGGTCGTAGGCGAGGATGGTGTCGGGCATGGTAGCATTCACGGGCCAGCCGGGGAGTGGTCCATTTTTCGGCCAAGAGGCGCCATTTTCCGAATAAGACGATCTCCGAAAAATGGACCTGTCCCCTTACCGGCCGAAGGGGACAGTCCCATTTTCGCGGCGAAAGAGCGTTCTCTACAAGGAACACCCCCTCCGCCGCGAAAATTGGGACCGTCCCCCCGTGCGAGGTTATCGGGCATGTTACTCGGGTTTGAACTCGAGCGTCTTCCCTTCGAGCCCCAGCTTGGCCAGGACGAAGTACAGTACAAACCCGGCAATCAGGGCCGCCATGGGCGGGGAGGGGATTCCGACGTTCAGGAACGACAGGGCGGCGACGTTCTCGCCAACGAGGTCCATGGCCCCGAGGATGAAACCGACGGCCCAGGAAACCCACCCGGCTATGTTGAAGCCCGCCCGCGGACCGGGCCACTTTCGCCCGGCCAGCAAGTAGTCGGCCATCATGGCGCCGCAGATGGGGCCGAACGAGGCGCCGACGACTTTGAACACGTCGACCGCTTGTCCGGCGACTCCGCTGACGGCCAGCCCCATCGCCACGAGCGTGCCGATGCCGACGGTGATCGTGGGGTTGACGTTCGGCATCATCTGCTTGAAGCTGTTGGCGGCGATGAACGCCGGGAAACAGGCCGGCGCGAAAGCGGCCACGGCCAGCAAGAGGAACAGGACGTTGGCGGCGCCCGGGCCGACGATGGCGGGCATGAGGCGGACCGGGTTGAGTTGCCCCTCGAAATCTCCGGTGATCATGCCGGCGCCGTACGCCCCGGCGACGATGAGCATGGCCAGGCCGCCTGCCAAGAAGGTAGCGCCGACGACGCCCGCAAGGCCGCCCCATTGCACGTCGTTCGCGTCGCGGTTGTTCATGCCGAAGTCGGCGCCGGCGGCGCCGGCGGTGGCGAAGAAGCCCACCACGTAGGTCGACATGAACAACAAGACCGCCAGGGGCCCGAGCGGGGCAGCGCCGTTCTCGGCCGCGCCTTCAGCGGCGCCTTCGGCCGCGCCGAACGTGCCCGGATCGAAGTTGCCCAAACCGCCCACGGTGCTGACAAACAGAATGAGCAAAATGGCTATGGGAATCAGCGGCATGAACGTTGCCACTTTCGCCACGTACTGAATGCCGTTGATGCCCACAAAAACGGCGGCCAGGATGAAGACAATGGTCATGGGACCGTGGACCGGGTGGAACCGGGCGATGTCGGCCATTTCGAATCCAAAGCACAGGGCGATGACGTAGCAGGAGAAGTAGGCGTTCACGGCCAACCAGCCGAACTGCAACACGCCCATCAGGAAGCCGGGCATGAACCGCCCGCCGTCAACGCCATACGTGGAAGTTCCCACGATGGACAGGGGAAGGCCGGTCTTCATGCCCAGCAAGCCCGGCACCAGGTAGGTCAAGAAGTGGCAGAAGAAGGCCGCTATCAGGAGCCCTAACAGCGCGATGCCCAAACCGCTCGCCAGCGTTCCGCCGGGGGTCGGGCTTCCGGAAACCACGTCTTGCCAGAACACGAACCACAGCATGATCCCGGCGTACGTTTGCGCCGTGCTCTTGTACCATGCCGTCCGGGCCTCTTGGGGCACCGGCTTGGCTGCCGCCACATAATCGGGTAGGGACGCCACAATCGA
>SKJM01000223.1 GCA_007122045.1 Planctomycetales bacterium
CGGGCCGACGATCGCCTGCCAGCGGCCGGCGTCGAACACGGTCGCCGGCAGATGGCGGCGGGCTTGGAGGAACAGCTCGGTCTCGCGCTGGTCGGCGTCGGGCACCTGCTGCGAACCGTCCGGCTGCTCGCCCTGCGCCAGGTTCGCCACCGCCCGCAGGTAGAAATCGTCGGGGTGGTTCAGCGCCAGTCCCTCGCCGAAAGCGCCGTCGCCGAAGCCGGGCAGCTTCAAGTATTCCGCAAGTCCGAGGAGCATCGCCTCGAAACCCATCGGCATCGTCTGCCCGAACACCGTGCAGTCCTCCGGCACCGGCGCCACGACCGGCTGGCGGACCGGTTGCACCCGGTTGGCAACGTTGAAGTGCGTACCCTGAAACTCCCACCGCTCCAGGAAAGAGAAATCGGGGAAGATGTAATCGGCATACATGGAACTCATGCCCACGACGATGTCGTTGGCCACGTGCAGCGGCAGTTTTTCCAGGTCGCACAGCGCCTCGATGTTCGTATGCCCCGCGGGCAAGGCGTATGTGGGCGCGGCCATGTACGTGAACAGGCACTTGACCGGGTAGGGGTACTGGTCGGCGATCGACGGGATGACCTCCTGGTACATGTCGCTCGACAGGGGGTACCAGTTGCGCCTGGCCGGGTAGCCGTCAAACAGCGTGGTCTTCTCGTAGTCGATTCCGTGGCGAATGGAACTGATGCCGAAGGCGGGAACCCGGCCCGGATGGCTGCGCAGGTCGAACAGGCCGCCGCGCCCCATGGTGTCGTACGCGCCGCCGCCCTGGATCATGCCGCCCTTGTGGTCGAAGTTGCCCAGCAGCATGTTCAGCGACATCCACGCCAGCACGGCGTAGAAACCGTTGGTGTGCTGCGCCGGACCGCGGTGCAGGTCGACCGCCGCCTGCTTGCCGTAACGGGCCAGTTCGCGGGCCACGGCAATCACGTCGGCCGCCGGCACGTCGGCCATCGCGGCCCACTCGTCGACGGTGTGCTGCCGGGCTGCTTCCAGAAGAATTTGCAGGCCGCTCTTCACCGGCGTGCCGTCCGGCAGGGTGGTGTCGACCAGCAGGTCGCCGTGGACGGGTTTTTCCGTGTCGTTGGGGTCGAGCGCCACCGGTTCGCCGTCGACCATGACCAGCAGTTCCTCGCCCTCGGCAAGGCCCAGCCGGCTTGCCCGGACGAATGCGCCGGGCCGGCCGTCTTCCATTTCCACCAGCCACGTGGCGTTGGTCCAACTCGTCTCGCCGACATCGGCCGCAGCGGCCTTGTTGGCGGCCGCCAGGAAAGGCCGGTCGTAACGCCCCTCGTCCATGATCCATCGGATCATACCCAGGGCGAGTGGAATGTCGGTGCCGGGTTTCAGCGGCAGCCACTTCCAGGCCTTCGCGGCCAACTTGCTGAAGCGCGGATCGGCCACGGCGATGCGCGTACGGCCGCTGGCCAGGCCTTCGGTAAGCCGGACCGTGCGGTTGGGCGGGCCGTAGTTGGCCTCGAACAGGTTCGCGCCCACGAACAGGACGAAGCGCGAGTTCTCGGTGTCGGCCTGCCAGTAGAACTTCCGCCCGCCGGTGAATTGGCCCTCGACGTACTGGTCGCTGATGGCCATGCAGGTGAAGTACAGCGATCCCTGGCAAACGGTCGTGTGGCCGTGAGCGTTGGTCGTCCCCAGGCCGGCGGCGAACCGCTTGTAGAAGTCGCTCCGCCCGCCCTTGATGCGGCCCCAGTTCACGACGATCTGGTTGTTTTTCGGTCCCAGGTCGGGATGCTCCGGGTCGATCAGCGCGTCGAGGTGGTCGGCGTGCGTCTGTCGGAAGGCCGCGACGAGGTCTTGCTTCTTCTGCGGATCGGGTTCGTCCCAGATCGCCCGGACGTCGTCGGCCATCTGCCTGGCGGCGTCGGGGTCGCGCAGGGCGACCAGCGAGGCGAGGCCCTCGACGTGCCGCTGCTCCTCGCCGGGCACGTCCTTGAACAGCAGTCCGCCCTCGCAAATCTCGCGCACGGCCTGCTCGAAGGGGATGGTCACCCAGCGGTTCTCCCCCCGTCGGCCCGCCCGCTTGAGCACCTTGCGCAGCCGGTACGGGTCGTAGGCGGTTTGCAGCCCGGCTTGGCCCTTCGGGCAGATCGCCCCGTCGACCGAGGCGGCCGCGTCCAAGGGGGTGTCGTAGGGCAGGTGAGGGAGCAGCGTCCAGGGATTGTACGGATTGCCGTCGATCCGCGTGAGCACGCCGTCCTGGAACTGGCACTTGATGCCGCAGCCCGTGTTGCACTGCAAGCACGTGGAATAGAGGATGTTTTCCGGCTGCGCCAGGGTATAGGGGGCGTCGGGCCGCCGGCTGAGCAGCACGGCCGAGCCGGCCGCGGCCGTTGCGGGCGGTCCGCCCAACAGGCCGCCGCCCAACAGCGCGCCGCCGGCAAGAAACTGGCGCCGCGATGGTTTGGCGGGACGGCCTGAGTTTGCGTGATGTAAAGCCTTCGGTTGCGTCATGATCGATCTCTCTGTTTCTCCAGTCGGTCGGCCAGGGCCGCGCTGATCCATTGTCCCACGTAGAATACCGCCATGCCCATCGCCAGCAGCCCGAACCCGACCAGGTATTCCATGCCCGTGGCGTGGTAGATGTAACTCAGGCGCGGATGCTGAAACGCCTCCTGGAGGCCTTCGAGTTCGCCGACGGCCTGGCCGGGCACCAGCACGTTCAGCCGCGCGCTGATGAACGCCACGGCCACGCACACCCCGCCTACCGTCCAGGCGGTCCGGTTGCGCGACGCGAGCAGCACCAGCGGCAGGGCGCCGCCGAGGAACAGGTGAACGATCCAGAACACCCACCAGTACGGCCCCCAGAGCATCAATTCGACGGCGGGCGCGTGCGCGCCGGGGTTCCACAGCGCGATGGACAGTTCGGCAAACTCGAACGCGAAATAGACGATCAGCCCGCCCAGCGTGATATACCGCAGCCACGCCATCGACGCGGCGTATTCCGCGGCCGTATCGGAAAGAAAACCGTTTCCCGGAACGCTGGCCCCGTCGAGCCGGCCGAGAATCGCCCGCAGCACCAGGAGCGCCCCCGCGCCCGAGGTGACCGCCGAGGCCAGGAAGACCATGGGCAGCAGGGCGCTGTGCCAGTAGGGCTTGGCGTCGACCACGCCGAAAAATGCCCCGCTTTGGCTGGGAAAGAGGATGGAAAGAAACACGGCCAGGCAGAGGACCGGCTTCAGCCAGACCGACTCGTCGCGGTAGGTCAACAGCCAGCCGATGGCCGCCACCACGAGGAACACGCCGTACATCCAGGCGTTGAAGGCCATCATGCTGGTGAACGCCGGCGAGGTGAAGATCCGGTGGGAGCGGTCCAGGTGCCCCAAATCGAGCCAGACGCCGACGAAGGCCGGCAGAATGGCCGCCACGCTGAACACGGTGACCGCGCGCAGGAGCGCCTTCTGCCGGAAGCCGGGCACGTCGAGAATGAAGCCGCCGGCGCCGATGACGAACGCCCCCCCGGCCAGCCCCACGCCGTGAAAGTAGAACGCCACCCACAGGCCCCAGGGCACGTACGACCCGTAGCCGGCCGGCAGGTGGCCCTCGGTGATCCGCTGCCACACGCCCACCGCCCCGAGTACCAGGGCGAGGGCCCAGAGGATCCACAGTGCTCGGGCAACCACGGTGGGCGGCAGGGGCAGATCGCCCCGCGGATCGCCGACCGCGGTGGAAGGGGACGCGGTGGTCATAGCCGGTTCACTCCTTTGCGAAAAATCACGCCTTCGGTTCGTGGTTGCAGTTAGACAATGTAGTAGACGCGAGGCACGGTGCCCTTGTGCGTGAGCAGCCCCAGCGCGTTGTGCCTGGTGATCAGCTCGACCACCAGACTGTCCGGCGCCTCGGCGTCGCCGAAATAGGTGGCGCGGCCGATGCACGTGGTGACGCACTTGGGCAACTCGCCCACTTCGAGCCGGTGCAGGCAGAAGTGGCATTTCCGCGCGTTTCCCACGGGCGAGGCGTGGCCGCGCCGGTCCCACTGCTTCGCGTATTCGTGGCTGGGCGCCTTTTCCCAAACCGACGCGGCGTCGCCGAGCAGCGGCCGGTCGTCGCCGGCAGGAGCCCCAGCCGCCGTGCCCGCGGTGTACGACTCGTCGAAGTCGCTGGTCCGCGCCCCGTAAGGGCACGCCGTGAGGCAATAGCGGCAGCCGATGCACCGGTCGTAATCGATGGTCACCACGCCGTCGGGGCGCTTCCAGGTGGCCTTGACCGGGCAGACGGGCACGCAGGGCGGCCGGTCGCACTGCATGCACGGCCGGGGCGTGAAGTGCAGTTGCACGTTCGGGTACCGGCCCCGCTCCTCGGTGGTCACCGGCCGGTACACCACGCCCGGCGGAAGGTGATTCTCGGCCACGCAGCCGATCGTGCAGGCGTGGCAGCCGACGCACTTCCGCTGATCGATCACCATGATCCAGTGCCGCTGTTCGACCGGCTTGGCCATGGCGCGGGCCAGTTCCCGCTGCATCCGCAGCAGCACGTCCTCGCCCGGCTCCGGCGGCACGGCATCCAGCGCCGTGATGTGCCGGACGGTGTCGGGCCCGGTCGGGTCGGGCGGCGGCGGCGCGAGGCGGTCGCGAACGACGGCCACCCCGGTGGCCACAGCGCCGGCCCCCACCAGCGCCCCTGCCCGAGCGAACTCACGACGGTTCATACCCATAATGGACTCCTTGGTCATCGACGCGCATCTACTGTACCGCACGTCCTGCGGCGAGCAGGACCGGCGCAGAACGCCATTGCGTACATCAGTATCATCATTTACATAATCACCATAACACAGTTGAATCTTTCCGTCAACAGCCATCCGGTGAAATCTCTGCCGATATGTCACTCTTCACGTGATGTTTCTGATTAGTCTTGTACGGGTATGCGCCGCGTTTCTGGGGAACCACCACCCGTTCCCGTTGCTTCCGGATCGCCTCGACCCCCGTGCGCGGCTACTGAACGCGTGGGCAAGGCCGTCGGGGACAGATCGTGCATGACGTAACTAACTGTA
>SKJM01000713.1 GCA_007122045.1 Planctomycetales bacterium
AGCAGGGAGCGGCCGACGAGCCCGACGTCGATCAGGTCGCGCAAATGGACGCGGTCCTGGTCGCGGTTCGCCTGCAGCTTCATCCGTACCAGCCCGTCCAACGAAATGACGTCGAACGGGCCGGCAATCGGTCCCCGCTGTTCCACCGTGGGGGCGGGAAACTCGTGCTCCGGCCGCACACGTTCCCCCGACCAGACAAGATGAACCCCGGCGCGCGGATTCGGGTTGCGCCGATCGAGGAACATGCCGACCCCCAGCACCTCGAAATAGTCGAACCCAGCCGCCCCGGCAGCCGCCCGGGCACGCGAAAGATCGGCCCGAGCCAGCAGGAGATCGACGTCTTTGGTGGTGCGGACGGCGGCAGGGTCCCGGGGTGGCCACCCAAACGGCAACAGCTTGCCCACCGACCAAAGCGTACGGGATGCCGGCCTCCCGCAGGGCCGCGCAAATCCTTTCCAGCCGATCGGTTACTTCATCGAGAGCCGTCACGTATCGCTGCCAGGGGTTCGCACAACGGTCGGGTTGAGTGGGAACGGGCATGAATAGATTGGTTATGGTCGGTGCCGCACGAGAGCCGATCACTCCGGGCTGAACGCCGGATTCCGCCCGTCCCTGCGCAAATCGGTATACACCCGCGAGTAAATCGGCAGGTGCCGGTAGTACACTTGCAGCATGTAGATGGACAGGCAGGTGGTGTACAGGCGGCCGGCGCGGGCTTCGAATGGGTCGGTGGTCGAAGGGTCCCAACTGCCCGCCTCCCGCCCGCGCTGCACCTGCGCCCGCGGAACCGCCTCCCGCATCACCTCGTTCCACCGCTGCCAGTGCCGGCCTTCCATGTGATGGGCCACCTGGGTGGCGTAGTACCAGTAGTACACGTTCCGCTCCGGCCCGTAGCTGATCAGGTTCGGCTGCTCGGTAATCCAGTCGAGCGCGGCGATCATGCGGGGGTCGTCGCGCGGCCAGCCGATGTACTGCCGGCACAGGATGGCCTCGGCCGTCATGGGCAGGGTCGATTCCCGGCCGGCCTGGTACGGGTACCGCGCGCCGCCATGGCTGGCGATGCTGTCGAGGTACCGCATCACCGCGTCGAAGTTGGATTGGGGCACCTTGAGGCCCGCCATCCGGGCACTCTGCAGCGCCATCACAATCCAGCCGGTCACCGAAACGTCGCTGTCGACGCGGGGGGTGTACCGCCATCCGCCCTCTGGGGCCTGCGACCTCAACAGGTACTGCACCGCCCGCTCGGCCGGTTCGCGGTATCGGTCGTCCTTGCTCATGCCCAGCAGTTCGCACACGGCGATGGTGCACAGGCCATCGGTGTAAAGGCGGTGGTTCATGGGCCCTTCCGCGAAGAAGCCTCCGTCGGGCGACTGCCGCTCGATGAGCCAGTTCCAGCCGCGCGTGACGTTCCGCTGCCACTTGCCGGTTCGATGCGTGCTGCCCGCCCCCTGGAATGCCAGCAGGGCCATTGCGGTGGCGGCGACCTTGTTTTCCTCGTGCTCGGTCACCCCGCCGGAGTAGGGGCCCGTCAGGCTCCACGACCCGTCCTTCAACTGGTTGCGCGCCAGCCAGGCCAGCCCGCTCTGCACGGCCTCTTCAGTCCTGCGCGTGCCGCCATATTTGCCCAACAGCGTGTTCCGCGACCCCTCCTGCCGCCCATCCAAAGCGTACCCAATTTGCGGCGCGTCCAGGTCGCTCGTGGCCGTCAGCCCGTCGGGCTGCTCTTCCCAGGGAGCCGGCGCGGCGAAGGGGTCGGGCACCTCGGGCAGGTCGTCCGGTGTCAGGATCGGGTCGTCGACAATGTCGATGTCGTCCAGCCCCAGCGGCGAGTCGATCTCGAGCTGCTCGCCGAGTTCTTCCGCCCAAATGTCCTCCTCGGCGAACTGCAACTCAATCTGCCCGCTTCCGTGGTGCGCTACCACGATCAGCCCCAGGATGATCAGCAGGGCCATATGCACGGCGGCACTGACCAGCCAGGGGGGAGCGTTCTTCACCGCAACTTCCGTCAAGTCCTCCGGCGGCTGGTCGGCCGATTCATGGGCGTCGACCGCCTCCAGGGGCCGTTCCACCTTGACCAAAACCGGCTTGGCCGTCCCGGCAACCGGCTGCGCCGGCCGCACGGCGGCGGAATTTGCCCTTTGCCCAACAGAGTGTCCCTGCCCAACGGGTCGCGCCATCCCTGCCTGCAGCGGCTGGCCGTGGGGCACTGCACGTCCCGTTTGAGGCTGCCCGATCGGCTGCGCGGAAGGCAACCCTACCGGCTGGCCGGGCTCGACGGGCTGCGGGTAAACGGGAAGATTCGCCATGGGACAAGCCTCAACGGTTTCCTGGTGCGAGCCCATTACAGGGCCGTGGGCTGGTTGCATCGACGGCTTCGGCCCCCTGAGGCAGGGGAGCGCTCCGGCAACACAAGCAGAGAGTACCCTCGCAAAGCGGCAAAACGCCCCCCAGAGAGTGGCGTCGTCCAAGGGCTCTCCGTTCGGCTGCACCTTTATTCTAGCACAGGCGCCTCAATTATTCCAAGAGCACCCCACATCAGGACTGTCCGTACTCACTCGCACCTTCGTGAACTGCCGCTCGTAGCGCGCCAGCCTCTCCAGCAGTTCGCGACCCAAGGCCGTGGATAGTTCTTCGCGCACGTCGGTCCACGTGCGGTTGCCGGGCCGGACCGCGTCGCAGCGGATCAAATGGACGCCGTGTTCCGTGACGACGGGCGGGCTGATCTGGCCTTCGCTCAATTCGAACGCGGCCGCGGTGAAAGCCCCGGTCATCGGACCCCGCCGCCCGATCCATCCCAGCCGGCCGCCGTCTCGCGCGCTGGGAGCCTGCGAGTGCCGGCGCGCCGCTTCCGTGAACGTCGTGTTGCCGTGGACGACTTGCTCGCGAATCGCTCGGGCATTCTCGACCGCCTGCTCGCGCGCCTCGGCGCTTTCGTCGGCGGGGCGCAGCAGGATCTGGCTCACCTCGACTTCGGTGCCGTCGAACGATCGCCGGTGGGCCCCGAAGTGGGCCTTCAGGCGCGCGTCGGTCAGGTACTGTTCCCAGTACTGGCGCCACGTAAGGGACCAGGCCAGCTCGCGGCGCAATCCGGCCGCCGTTTGCCCCCGCTCAGCGAGGTGCGCCTCGAGCGTCGTTCCCGCGCGCTCAAGCTGGGCGCGCAGCGCGCCGACCGCCTCGTCAACCAGCTCCCCGGCGGCGCCCGTGCCCGTCCTTTCCGCGTACGCCAACACCAGACGGCGCGCGATCATTTCTTCGAGCAGGCGGCGTCGAAGCTCGGGCACCGCGGCCGCGTCGACCTCGTGCCGGCGCAAGGCCGCGTCGACTAGCGCGTCGACCTCTCGGGCGTGAATCGGCTCGCCCCCGACCGTGGCCAGCACGGTGTCCTCGGCAAAGGCCGCCTGAGCAGCAGAATGCCGGCGACGACGCGCAGCACGCTCGGAAATTGACAGGCTGGAGGCAGCCCGATATTATGCTAGGCAAGGTTCGCTTCAAGTGGCTGACGGTGTGTTTCTTCTTGGCGGTGCGCAGTTCCACGTGGTGGACTACTGGGGCGACGACCCGAGTAGAAAGCTACCGTGAGCTTGGTGGAGTGGCGTGGCCGGGCGATCGACCGGGACGGAACGCAGAACCATCCGATTGCGGGGAGGCGTTAGCACAGCAGGGCATGCACGATGCCCGCAAATAGGGGGCACGATGGGCGCAACCACTATCGCGTCGGCCAGGGCGGCCGACGATGTATTTTTCCTGACCGCGTATGATCCGTCGGACTTGCCCGGATCAAGCATCGATCCGCTGGGGTTCGAGCGAGGTTACCTCTTCTTGGCCGACAAAACACTGCCCGGCCTGACGAACGCCGCCAGCCGTCCCCGCTACTTGAGCGTGCTGTGTGCCGGATCCCATCTGGCGGGCATCGATCTTGCCGACTCCCCGCGCGAACAATACGAAAAGCGTCTGGCAACCATTCTGCGGCTGGAGCGGTTCTGGGCGCTGGCCAACGTGCTTGCCAGCCGAGAAAATGGTGAGGACGACCTTCCCTTGCACGGGATCCGAGGCGTACGCTACGCCGAGCCGGCGGCCGACTTGTTGCGCGAGCAGGGTGCGAGGAAAACCGACGCGAGCTTCCGTCTGCTTAGCCGGCAAATGCCCTACGGCGCGGTGGGAATGTATGGCTCGGTGGCCGAGGGAATGCGCCTTCTCGACCGCCAGACCCTTCAGTTGACACCCGATTTGGGCCAGCGACTCGCCGAGGGATTCCTGCGAGAGACGGAAATGCCAAGGACCCTTCAGAAGGCCGTTCGCGAGGGCGGAGCCGTATCGCTCGCCGGACTCGCCGTTTGGGGACGCAAGGCGCACGTCTCCGCCGAAACGGGCACCGGCGAAGCCGGCTGTTTCGCCGAGGCGCTGCATCAAGACCCCGTGCGCAGCCGTATGGCGGGACTACTGCGCAGCTACCGGGCAAATGACGGCGATTCGGAGTTGGCGCGGATGAAGCGGATGATGCATTCACTCGGGAATGGCGTTGATACCGATCTGCGCGAAGCCATGCGAACTATCCTGTCGTACGAGGCGTGCTACCGCCTGGCGCAATTGGGGATCGAGCGGCTACTGTGGCTGTGCCGGACGCTCCCGGCCGGCCGGGTCGGCGGGCATGACTTGGCAAATGACGCCGTCATGCGGCTGATTATGGAGCAACTGCCCCGCGCGGCCGCCCGGCTTTCCGAAACCTTGGAAGCCGCGACGAGCGAGGCATTTCTCCAAGATATCGCGCGGCTCCACGACGTCAAGACTTTCCTTCTCCGGCGGGCGGCGGCTTGCAACGATACGTGGTCGTTGGCCAGCGCCCTCATGGAGCGCCACGAGGCCGTACAGCGGGGGAAGTTCGACCGGGGGCGCCGGAAAATGCCGTGGCTCGAAGTCACAGCCGGCCGGATCGGATTGACGATGACGCGCGTGGGCGGCCTGAATACCGAAGCGACACAACCCGAGAAGATCATCCCTCACCCCTATCGCTTGGAGTCC